>JANXVK010000135.1 GCA_025351675.1 Rhizobacter sp. | reverse complement strand
CTTTTGGTGTGACACCCAAAACCTGGTGCAGGCGCGGGCTGGTGGTCGTGTACTCGAGATGGATCGGCTTGTCAGGAAAGACGATCGCTGCCGCGCCGAAGGCCGCGAGCGCGGCCTCGTGGAAGCCGCACAGGATCAGCTTCTTCTTGCCCGGGTAAGTGTTCACGTCACCGACCGCGAAGATGCCGGGCTCGCTGGTCTGGAACTGCGCGGTGTCGACGACGAGCTGCTTGCGTTCGAGCGCTAGGCCCCAGCCGGCGATCGGGCCGAGCTTGGGGCTCAGGCCGGTGAGGACGAGCAAGGTGTCGAGCGGCAGCGATTGGGTCGTGCCGTCGGCGACGAGCACCTGCAGCGCGGTCAATCGGTCGTTGGCCTGCTCGATGCCGCTCGGCTGTGCGGCGATGAACTGCAAGCGCTGCTCGGCGCGCCACTTGCGAACCTGCGCGATCGTTTCCGGCGCCGCCTTGAACTCGTCGCGACGGTGCATCAGCGTGACCTTGCCGATGGGCGCGAGTCGCAACGCGCATTCGAGCGCGGCATCGTCGTCGCCGATCACGACGATGCGCCGATCGCGCAGCGCATCGGGTTCGGTGGGCGCGCTGTAGAAGAGTTGCGCGCCTTCAAACGAAGCGAGGCCGTCGAGCTTGAGCCGACGCGGCTGGAACGAGCCGACGCCGCCAGCGATGAACACCGTCTTCGCGAGCAGTTGCGTGCCGGCCGACGCCTCGATCCGGAAGCGGCCATCCGGCTGGCGCTCGACCGCGTCGACCTGCTGCCCAAGATGAAACGCTGCCTTGAACGGCTCGATCTGCTTCAGCAGCCTCGCCACCAGCTCGCGCCCGGTACACACCGATGTGGCCGGAATGTCGTAGATCGGCTTGTCGGCATACAGCTCGATGCACTGGCCGCCAGCGATCGGCAGCGAATCGATCACATGAGCGTGAATTCCGAGCAGCCCGAGCTCGAAGACTTGGAACAGGCCAACCGGCCCGGCGCCGATGACGACGGCATCGGTCTCGATCACGGCGAGCTACTTGATCAACTCGCCGAGCTTGCCGATCTTGTCTTTCCAGTCGTCGGCGTCGGGCTGCGGTGCCTTGCGCTTCGTGATGCTCGGCCAGTTCTTCGCGAGGTCGGCGTTCAACTGGATCATGTGCTGCTGGTCGCCCGGCACGTCTTCCTCCGGCACGATCGCGTTGACCGGGCACTCGGGGATGCAGACGGCGCAGTCGATGCACTCGTCGGGGTCGATGGTCAGGAAGTTAGGGCCTTCGCGGAAGCAATCGACCGGGCACACATCGACGCAATCTGTGTACTTGCAGCGGATGCACGATTCGAGAACGACGTGGGTCATGGTGAAACTCTGGTGGTGTGAGGCGGCCGTGGCCCGCGGGCCGGCGAAGCCCTGATTTTAGGGCTGGATGCCGGCCGCACGGCCGGCAGGGGCGGCGCTGCGCATTTCGGTGTGCTCGGGCGTGGCTCGCAGCGCGGCGGCGCCGGCGCCGACCGTGACGACGCTCGGGCGCCCCGCATGCAGCATCGCGGCGCGCGCCAGGCTCGCGGCCGTGTGGTCGCTGTGCAGCTGATCGGGCCAGCCGGCGCGCGAAACGACGCTGGCGGGCGCGTCTTCGGGCCAACCCGCCCCGAGCAGCCGACGCGACAGCGCGGCGAGCTGCTTGCCGGCCATGTAGAAGACCTCGGTGTCGGCGGTTCGCGTGGCCTGCAAGGCGCCCTCGCGTGTCATCGCCGTCGTCAGGCTGACGCTGCGGCCATGACCGCGACGGGTCAGCGGGCGCTGCGTGGCGGCGGCGGCGGCGATCGCGGCGGTGACGCCAGGGACGATCTCGCACGCGATGCCGGCTTGCGCGAGTGCTTCGAGCTCTTCTTCGAGGCGCCCGAACACGCTCGGGTCGCCGCCTTTCAAACGAACGACGACATTGCCTTCACTCGCGTGCTTCACCAGCATCGCATTGATCGGCTTCTGGCCCGTGCTGTCGCAGAAGCCGCGCTTGCCGACGTTGACCCACTTCGCG
>JANXVK010000364.1 GCA_025351675.1 Rhizobacter sp. | reverse complement strand
TCGAACTCGGCCGCCTGCTTGTCGTTCATCACCGAGCGGGTCAGGGCCAGCGTGTGCTGGCCGGTGAGGGGCTGTGGCGAGACCTTGGTGACCTTGCCGTCGACCTTGATCGCCGGCGGAAAGTCGGCGGTGAGGAAAAGGTCGGAGCCGTTGCGCGACACCATCAGCCGCAGCAGGTCGTTGACGAATTTCGATGCCTGGTCGCGTTCCATGTCACTCCTTTGATTCGCCTCGGTCGGCGTCGGGCCGCGCCGAGCCGACCGAGTTCCCCCTCGGGGGGGCGACGCCGAAGGCGTCTTGGGGGCCAAAGGAAATCATGGACGCAACCCAAGTCTTCACCGCCGGCCAGCAGGGCCTGTACATCCTGCTGCTGGTCTCGGCGCCGATCCTGCTGAGCGTGCTGGCGATCGGCCTGCTCGTCAGCATCTTCCAGGCGGCCACGCAGATCCACGAGGCGACGCTGTCGTTCGTGCCGAAGGTGATCGGCGCGGTCGCCGTGCTCTCGATCGCCGGGCCGTGGATGCTGACGACACTGGTCGAGTACTTGCAGCGCACCTTGCAGTCGATCCCTTCCGCCGTCGGCTAGATATGACAGCCCCAAGACGCCTGCGGCGTCGCCCCCCGAGGGGAGCTCGGGCCGCAGAGCTCCACGCAGTGGGCCTCTTCGAGGCCCATGGCGGCCCGGCGCTGGCCCGATGCTGACCTTCACCGAGGCGCAGGTCCTCGAATGGATCACGCCGATCCTGTGGCCGTTTCTGCGCGTGCTCGCGCTGTTCGGCGCGCTGCCGATCTTCGCGCAGCGCGGCGTGCCGATGCGGCTGCGGGTCGCGCTCGCGTTCCTGATCGCGTTCTGCGCGCAAGCCACGTTGCCGACGATGCCGGTGATTCCACTCGATTCGGCGCCGGCCGTGCTCGCGATCGTGCAGCAGATCCTGATCGGCGCCTCGCTCGGGTTTGCGGTGCGCATCGTGTTCGCGGCGGTCGAGTTCGCCGGTGAGCTGGTCGGGCTGCAGATGGGTCTGAACTTCGCCGGCTTCTTCAATCCGATGACCGGCGGCGAGGCGACTGCGACGAGCCGCTTCTTCGGCGTCTCGGTGAGCTGGCTGTTCATCGTCACCGGCGGCCACCTCGCGCTGATCGCGGCGGTGGTGCAGAGCTTTCAGGCCTTTCCGGTCGGGCCTGAGCCGTTCGCCTTCTTGCGTGCGGTGCAGCCGCAGGTCTGGGGCGCCGAGGTGTTCCGCCTCGGCCTGTGGATCGCGCTGCCGATGATGGCGATGCTGCTGTTCGTCAACCTTGTGCTCGGCATCATCTCGCGCGTCGCGCAGCAGATGAACATCTTCGCGATCGGCTTCCCGATCACCGTCTCGGTCGGCCTGATCGGCATGCTGTTGACGCTGCCGATGATGCAGATGCCGTTCACGATGGCGCTGGAACGCATGCTGCAGCACTTCCAGTAGCATCGCGCGGCCCGCGGCCCGGACCGCCTCTCCGAACTGCCGCATGGACTTCGCTTTCTTCAAGGGTTTCGCCACCTCCGGCGCACTGATCGTCGCGATCGGCGCGCAAAACGCGTTCGTGCTCCGCCAAGGCATCAAGCGCGAGCACGTCCTCGCGGTCGTATTGGTGTGCGCGCTGTCGGATGCGCTGCTGATCACGCTCGGGGTCGCCGGCCTCGGCGCGCTGGTGCAGCGCAGCCCGACGCTGCTGACGATCGCGCGCTACGGCGGTGCCGCCTTCCTGATCGTCTACGGCCTGCTCGCCGCCCGGCGCGCGTTGCACGGCGAATCGATGACGGCCGCCGCCGACACGCCACTGAGCCTGCGCGCCGCGATCGCCGCCTGCCTCGCGTTCACGTACCTGAACCCGCATTGCTGGCTCGACACGGTCGTGCTGCTCGGGTCGATCGCGAGCCAACAACCCGAAGGTGCGCGCACGTGGTTCGGCATCGGCGCCGTCTCGGCCAGCTTCGTCTGGTTCTTCGCGCTCGGGTTCGGTGCGCGCGCGTTGCGCGGCGTGTTCGAGCGACCGATCGCGTGGAAGGTGCTCGACGCGGTTATCGCGCTGGTGATGTGGGGGATCGCGGCGTCGCTGCTGCTCGGTGGCTGAGCGGCCATGAAAAACCGCGGCCGAAGCCGCCGCGGTTCAGGCGATCAACCGGTCACTTGCCGATCTTGATCCACGACCACTCCAGGAAGTTGTCGGCACGGTGCACGACCTCGACGTTCGTGCGCATCGCCCACGGGATGAACTGGCGGTGCAGCGGGATGTGGTGCACCTGGTCGTTGTGTTCCTTGATCGCGGCCTTGATCAGCACCTCGCGCTTGACCGGGTCGGCCTCCTTGCTCGACTGCGCGGCGAGCTGGTCCATCTTCGGGTTGTTGACCTGACCGTAGTTGAAGCTGCCCAGGCCACCCGGGCCGCGGGTGCGATAGACCGGGGTCAACGTGGTCTCGGCATCGGTCACCGAGCCGCCCCAGCCCAGCATGTACGCCGACGTGTCGAGGTTGCCGAGCTTGG
>JANXVK010000085.1 GCA_025351675.1 Rhizobacter sp. | reverse complement strand
CCTCGAACACGGCCTGCCCATCGCGCAGCCGCGTGGCCTGCGGCTCGACGGGCGCTACGCCATCGATGCAGCGGAGGCGCGGGCGGCGCTCGAAGCAGCGCGACCCGACGTGATCGTCGTCGCCGCCTACGGGCTCATCCTGCCGCCGTGGCTGCTCGAGCTGCCGCGTCACGGCTGTCTGAACATCCACGCTTCGCTGTTGCCACGCTGGCGCGGTGCGGCGCCGGTGCAGCGCGCGATCGAGGCCGGCGATGCGATGACGGGCGTGACGATCATGCAGATGGACGCCGGCCTCGACACCGGCGCGATGTTGATCGTGGGCGAGACGCCGATCGAGCCCGGCGACACGGCTTCGACCTTGACCGCGCGCCTCGCCGAGCAAGGCGCCGGCCTCGCCGTGAATGCGCTGGCACGGCTCGACCACGGGCCGCTCGAAGGCCGCGCGCAGCCCGAGGCGGGCATCACCTACGCGCACAAGATCGAGAAGCGCGAGGCCGCGATCGACTGGCATGCGAGCGCTGAGTCGATCGAGCGTCGGCTGCGTGCCTTCGATCCCTTTCCCGGCTCGCGCAGCAGCGTCGAAGGCGAGATCGTCACGTGCTGGCGCGGCGTCGCGCGGCCGGGTCGCGGCGGCGTACCCGGCGAAGTGCTGGGAACGGGCGGCGCGCTGTCCGTGGCCTGCGGAGAAGGCAGCCTCGACCTGCTGGAGTTGCAGCGGGCCGGTGCGCGGCGGATGCCGGCGCCCGACTTCCTGCGCGGCCGGGCGCCACGCGTCGGTGCGGTGTTCGGGAACGCCGAAACGCGCGGCGAGGAGAAGGGCTGACAACGCCGCGCTGTTGCGGCTCAAGTCGCATGGCTACACGCCGATATCCGAACACAAGCCCCGTCTTCATGCGCCGCATCGCCCTGCTCCTGACCCTCGCCGCCGCGATCTCCGCTGCCGGCTGCGACATGCTCGGCATCGAGTCACCCGAGAAGATTGCGGCCGCACGCGACGCCGACGGCAAGGCCATCGGCGGCGCCTGCCGCCACGCGGGCCGTGCCATCGAGGACTGCTTCGCGCTTTACAAGAAAGCCGATCGTGCGGCCGTGTTCGCCGGCTGGCGCGACATGAACGACTACATGCGCGAGAACAAGATCGACCCGGTCGCGCCGCAACTGGTCACGCAGGTGGCCGGTGCGAAGGCCGCGCTCGCCGATGCCGACGAGTCGGTCAAACCGAGCCCCCTCTCCGACAAGCCGGCCGGCACGCCCGCCGCCACGCCCGCCGCCACGCCCGCCGCCAAGGGTGACGCCAAGCGCGCCAGGGCGCACGACTCGTAACCCACGTTTCGTCGCGCGAGGCTGCAGTTCGTCGCGCCGTGCGTGACGGCGCCGGCCCGCGCAGGCACAGTGGCTTCTTCCGTTCCAGTTCGGAGGCGCCGTGAGTTCCGACCCCTCTTTCTTCCGCCGCATCGGCGCGCTGCTGGTCGCCGCGAGCGCGACCACCGTGATGTCGACCGCGGCCCGGGCCGACGACGGCAAGACCCACATCTCGTTCTTCGGCATCGGCAGCCGTGTCACCGGCTCGGGCAAGCTCGCGAACGAGAGCCGCGTTGTCACGGGTTCCCAGGCGATCGCGCTGCGCACCTCGATGGAGCTGGTGCTGCGGCAGGGCACGCGCGAGAGGCTGGAGCTGCGCGCCGACGACAACATCCCGGCGCTGATCGAGACCACGGTGGTCGACCGCGGCGGCGTGCCAACGCTGGAGATCACGACGAAGAAGGGCGCGAGCTTCTCGACCGGCTCGCCCGTCGTCGCGACCATCGACCTGACCACCTTGCGCGCCTTGTCGATCAGCGGCTCGGGCGACGTGGTCGGTGATGGGTTGAAGACGCCACGCTTGGCGGTCGCGTCAGCGGCTCGGGCAACGTCAAGCTGAAACAACTGAGCGCCGACGAGGTTTCGGCCAAGGTCTCGGGCAGCGGCGACATCGAGTACACCGGCGACGCCACGGTCAAGTCCTCGATCGCCGGCCGCGGCAACGTCAGCAAACAGTGAGGTGATTCACTCATAGGACAATCGTCCGAATGAGTGAAAAAATTCATGGCACCCCCACGGCCGGGCTGCGCCCAGCCCGCCCCCCGCGGGGGTTCAAGTAAAGTGACAGAGCCACATTTGCTTGAGAACCCGCGCCCGATCTGGCGCGACCCCGAATTCGCGCGCGGCTCGCGCGACATGGTCGGCGTCTCGCTCGGCATCGCCGCCTGGGGGCTGGTGACCGGCGTGGCGATGGTCAAGAGCGGCATGCCGCTGCCGCTGTGCATCCTGATGTCGCTCGTCGTGTTCGCCGGCAGCGCGCAGCTCGCGGCGTTGCCGATGCTGGTCTCGGGCGCGCCGATCTGGATGACTTGGGCGATCGCGCTATGCGTGAACCTGCGCTTCCTGATCTTCAGCGCGCAGTGGCGCCCGTACTGGTCGCACCTGCCACGCTGGCAGCGCATGCTGCGCGGCTACTTCACGGCCGATCTGAATTACGTGATTTTCATGGCGCGCTTCCCCGAGCCACGGCCGGCGCCTGCGCAGGAACCGTACTTCTGGGGCGGTGTGGCGATGAACTGGCCGTCGTGGCAGATCCCGTCGCTGGCGGGCATGCTGCTGGCCGACGCGATCCCGACCGAGTGGGGCTTCGGCTTCGCCGGCATCCTCGCGCTGCTCGGGCTGATGTATTCGCTGTTGTCGGACCGTGCCAGCTGGGTCGCCGCCGGTGTGGCCAGCGCTGCGGCGGTGGCGGCGGCAGCGCTGCCATTGAAGCTCAATGTGGTCGTCGCGATCGCCGCG
>JANXVK010000079.1 GCA_025351675.1 Rhizobacter sp. | reverse complement strand
TGCGTTCTCAACACGAACACGATCTGCCGGTTCATCCGCACTTAGGTCGGGAACGCGCCACTTGGTAGCGGGCAGGCCGTACGTTCCGCGAACGCCACTCTTGCGCCGATGAAGTCGGCGTGTCGAGGCCGTTATGCGACGACGGCGACCGGCACGGTGACGAACGTCACGGCGATGGTGCTGGCGACCGGGGCCTGCCAGTTGTGCGGCAGCAACCGGGCGAGGTCGCGGTTCCTCATAGCGTGGGCAGCCGCTCGAACACGTCCTTGAGGTGGGCCCGGGGGTCATGGCCGTTGAGTTTGGCGGATCCGGGCGCATTCTCAGTCGCCCTGCGGGCTCCAGGCGATCCGCCCGGATCGGTCATGCGCTTGACTGCCGACATCGTCGCCTTGGCTTGCTGGTTGCTGGTCGTACCTGTTGCTCACTCATCGCTCTGGGGCAGGTGCCGCAGCTGATGTCGGCACGGGGAGAGGCTCTTGAGGAAGGCGTCGATGTCCGGCGAAGACCGAGCGCGTTCGAGAACACACAGCAAGGGAGGCCGCCGGCGCGCTTGAACCGCAGCGCGTCAGGCGGTGTGGCGACGGCGGTTGGCCGAACGCTGCGCCGACGCTCGCGGAAGGTCAACCGGCAATGCGCCGGTTGGCTGTCAGCAGTAGACGCTGGTCAGAGCTGGTTCAGCGGGATCGCGATGTCGGTCACGCTGTTCTGGGCACCGAACCTGCCGCGCAACGTGGCTTTGCCGGTCGGCAGCTTCACGCTGTACAGGCTGGTCGAGCCGTCAGCTGCCTTGATCGACGCCAGCGATTGCACTTCGACTGTCACGCCGTCTCGAATCGTGCTGTAGATGTCGAACCCCGCCACCTCGGTGGCATCGACAGTGAGTTTTCCGGTGGCAGCCAAGGTGCCGGCGTTCGGCGGCGATTGCAGCGCGATCTGGTCGAGTGTCGAGTCGAGCGCGTACAGCGTGGTCGCGGTGTTGGCGTTGAGGTCGTTGTTGGTGTATGCCGAGCCGACGATGCCCAGTGCCGTGACGCCGGGGGTGTAGTTGAGCGCACCATCGACAACGGTGACTCCTCCCGCATTCACGTTGTGCCGCAGGTTCTGCCCCTTGCTGCTGGTGATGCGCAGGCGGTCTGCGGCCGGGTTGAAGTCGACCCCGTACGCCGCACTCCCGTCGAGCGCGACACTCAAGCGGTTGACCAGCTCTGCGACCGCGTTGGCCGTGTCGATCACATAGACACCGCCGGCATTGCCAACGCCGTACAGCAAGCCGTTCTGGACCCTGAAGTCGATCCCGATCAGGAAGGTGTCACCGCCGGACAGGTTGGACACGAAGTTGATGTTGCGGGCCTCTTGCGGCGAGTACTCGTTGAAGCAGACGAGCCGGTTGTCGCTGGTCAGACCGACCACCTGCAGCGTCCTGGATCGGTCATAGCTGCTGCTGTCCGGGGAGCCGCTGGCGCACGAGCCGCCGGAGTACGAACCCCAGGAGTCGGTGCGGGTCTGGGAGGTCGCCGGCGTGGCAAAGGTGGCGGTGACAAGACACGCCGCAGCGATTGAAGACAGACGTTTCATCATGCTATTTCTCCTGGAGTGGCCTTCTTGTTCAAGGAGGCGGGTGGTGGGTGCAAAAAGAGAGGGTCGATGGTTGAATCAATGCCTGAGCAAGGTTGCGGCACGGACATCAATTCAACCCATCAGCAGCACTACCTGGCGCCGACGCATCCGGATGCAGCGCAACGCAAGAATATTTTTCCGCCTGAGCCTGCATCCGAAGGCCGGTCTGCTTCGTAGTCCGGAAGTGGTCACGTCGAACCACCGCGCGCCCCATCGGCACATCGGCGGGCAATGCGCAGGACACGGAGAATTTCTTTGAGATCCACCACCGGCCCCGGCGCGCTCGATCCCTTTGATTACGAGTCGACCCTCGAGGCCTGTGCACGCGGCGAGCGTCTGGCACTGCGCGCGCTGTATGACCGCGAATCGCGGTGGTTGCTCGGCGTGGCGCTGCGCATCGTGCGGGATCGCGATGCGGCGCACGACGTGCTGCAAGATGCTTTTCTGCAAATATGGCAACGCGCCACCACCTACCAGCGCGAGCTGGGATCTGCGCGCGGCTGGGTCTACACCGTTGTGAGGCACCGTGCACTCGATGCGGCGCGTCGGGCCGGGCGCGAAACAGCGGTCGGTGACGACATCGAGGCTTACGCCGACCGGCACGCCAGCAGCCACTCGGCAAGCGCGTCGCCGTCGGTCGACGCCGATTCACTGAACCGTTGTCTGGAGGCGCTTGACGAACGCAAGCGGGAATGCGTCGTTTATGCCTTTGTCGAAGGCTACACGCACGAGCAGATTTCGCGGCGACTCGCAACGCCCGTCGGCACCGTCAAGTCGTGGATCCGCCGCGGCCTGATCGCCCTGAAGGAGTGTCTGTCGTGACGCTTGTTGACAGCCAGGAACGCAGCGCGACGGCTGGCGAGTATGTGCTCGGCACCATGAGCGCAGCAGACCGCGGAGCTTTCGAGCGCGAGCTGCCGAACGACCGGGCGCTGCTCGCTGAAGTCTATTTTTGGCAGGACTGTTTGTTGCACCTGACGGATCGCGTGCCCCAGCAAGTGCCGAATCCCGATCTGTGGCCGGTGATCGAATCGGCGCTGACGCCGACGGCGGCCGTGGTTCATGTCGCTCGCCACCGAGCGGCCGAGCTTGCGGCCAACGATTCGGTTTGGCAGCAGCTTCGGCGCTGGAAGTGGATTGGCAGTTGCGCCGTGGCGGCCTCGGCCGTTCTGGCCACCGTGCTGGGCCTGCAGCTGCTGGTGCCGCCTGCCGAGCTGCCGGCGCGCTACCTGGCGGTGCTGCAAGCGCCGCAGGACAACTCGACCGGCTGGGTCGTCGAGGTCACCCGCGGTGACCGTGTGCGCCTGATCCCGGTGGGCCCGATGTCACCCGTGCCTGCCGGCAAGGCATTGCAGTTCTGGACCAAGGCCGAGGGCGCGGCCGGACCCACCTCGTTGGGCCTGGTCGCCGCAGCCCGCACCACCGAACTTCCGGCAGCGCTGCTGCCCGCCGTCGGCGAGAAGCAGTTGTTCGAACTTACGCTCGAACCCGAAGGCGGCTCGCCGGTGAATCGGCCGACCGGGCCCGTGCTCTTCCTCGGGCGAACGCTGAGGCTGTGAGTTGTCGACGCCGGCCCGGGAAGGCCGCGGCAACGACGACGGGCGGTCAACTTGTCACTGACGTCGGCCTCGCGCCGGCGTTTGCCCGAGATTGGATGCGTCATCTCGGTCACCAACCTCGTAGCGACTTCGCCGCGTCGTGTACCGCCGCGCGAATGCTGGGGTAGGTGCCGAAGTGGCAGGTGTTGCCGCTCATGGCCTGGTCGACGCCTGCTCGAGCCCGTTGAGTCACCGAACCCGAGACCGCTCAGCCGCCCGTCTTCCAGAAACGCTCGACCTTCCTGAAGGCCTTCAACTCGGGGCTCGCCGCATCGATCAGGGCCTCGCGGCGCGCCGCAAGCCAGCCGAGCGCGAACATCGCGTGCGGGTCGGTCGGCGCGCGCGGCGCGTACGCTTCGATCGCGATGAGGACGTCACTGACGGCACCGAGCCGCTCTTGCAGCGCGCGCAGCACCTTCAGGTAGCGGCGCACGTCGCGTCGTCCGAACAGCGCGGCGCAGAACTCCGCGGCGTAGCGCAGCCGCTTCGCACGCTTGCGCAGGCGGTGGCGTGCGGTGTCGTCGAGCTCGGCGTAGCGTTTGATGTCGCCGCTGACCTGGCGATGCCAGCGATTCAGGCGTGCGGCCAACACGTCACGCAGCGGCTGCGGATCCGCGGCCGCGTTGCCGGGTTCGGGCTGCATCGCGGCGAGCAGATCGAGCAGGAAGAGCTGGGTGGCGCCATCGCGCAACCGCGTTGCCGGTGACACCGCCGTCGTGGGTGGCACTGCGGGCGCGGCGTCGACCGCCACGCCCACACGCCGCATCGCGTCGACCAGGGCGGACCCGAACTCGGCGTCGACAACGACCTGATCGCGCGCCGCGCCGAGTGCGCGGAACAGCGCTCCGGCACCATCGGCCAGCCCCGCGTCGTCGAGATCGAACAGCGCGATCGCACTGCGCAGCCGCCGCAGGCCGACGCGCAACTGGTGGACGTGCTCGGGTGCGTGCTCGCCTGCGGCAACCTGGCTCGCGTTCGCAAGGATCTGGTCGGCGCAGTTGCGCAGCACCGCCTGCCACGCAGCCGCCGCGGGCATCGCCGCGTCGAGCCGCAGGGCCGTCGCGAGCCGCGGCGGCGCCATCGCCTCGCCGCGCGCGAGCAGATCGCCGCGCTCGGCCTTGCTGCGGCCGTCGAGCCACAGGCCGAAGCGCGGCAGCCAGCGGCGCGCGGTGTCGATCACGGCGCGCGGCGACCCGGCGCGCAACTCGATCTCGAGCTCGCAGACCTCGATCGCCGACTCGCCGGCGACGATGCGGCCGAGATCGAAGGCCAGCTCGACGCGCGACCCGGCCCGCCCCGGCGCGCGCACCGGCAGCGCGCGGCTGCGGCGGCGGATGTCGGTGCGGTAGAGCGTTTGCAGCGCGGCATCGGTGCCGAGCAGCGCGATCAGCCGCTCGCCGACCTGTGTTCCGGCATGCAGCGCCGGCTCAATCGCCGGCATCGCTGCAGCACTGCCGCGTGCCACGTTGTGCTCGGCGCGCGTCAGGCCATCGTCGCCGGCGCCCTTCAGCGTCTGCACCCACTGCCGACCTTCGCGGCGCAGGCGCAGCGCCAAGCCGGCGGCGGCGAGCGTGCGCTCGGGCGTGTCGTGGTACGCGGCCTGGAGGCGCATCCGCGGCGCGGTTGACTTGCCCGCCACGGCCGCGTCGACCGCCGCGCGGCGCGCCGCCGGCACCTGCAGCTTCAGTTCGATTTCATGCATGACAGGATCGTGACAGCCGACCCCGCCGATTTTGATGAAACGCGCCGCGGTCGAGCGCGCGTCGGGGTCTTCAGCGCCCGCCATCGTCCTTCGGGTCGATCGTCGTCGCGGTGGAGACGACGCGGCCGCTGGCGTCGAAAGTGACCGAGAAAAGCTTGTTCTCGGAGACATCGCTGAAACGCCAGTTCCAGGTCTCTTGCTGCTTCAGTTCGTAGCGCTGGGTCTTGGCGGGCAGGCCGAGCAGGCGCCGCACCTGGGCCTTGTCCCAGCCGGTCTGGATCTTCGCGAAGTTGGCCGGCTTCAGCACCTGGCGCATCGCGACCAGCTTGCCGTCGGCGCCGATCGCCAGCATGTAGTTGACCTGGCCGGCCGGCTGGCGCGGGTACTCGAGCGTCTTGCTGCCGTCGGCCTCGGTGTAGACGGCCGCCGGGTCGCCCCACTTGGCGCGCACGTCGGCCTCGGTGGTGACGCCGACTTCGAGTTCGGCGATGTTCTGCACGTCGCAGCCGATCAGCGCCGCGGCGATCGCAAGGACGGCCATCCAGCCGCGCTTTTGTCGCCATGGGAGGTCGTGAAAGCTCATCTTCTGTCTCCCCGCTAAAATCAAGGACCTCACTCTAGCGCCTGCCCTGTGGCGTGCGCGCCAAGCCGTCATGCCATTGTTCTGGAAAGCCTACAAATCCGACGTTACCTCGTTCATCGAGGAACTCAAGGCCAACAAGCCGACGCTGGAGGAAGAACAACGCCACGGCCGGAATCTGCTCTGGGACAAGCGCATCGACCGCGACGCGCAAGCCGACTACAGCGACGCGAGGGTGGCCCAGCAGCCTTACGTCTACCAGACCAAAGGCTGATGCACGCCATCGCCGAACGGGCCGGCGAGAACGACGGCCCGACCGCGATCGACAACGTCGATGGTCATTCAAGCCACGTTGTCGTCGACAACGTGGCGGTCGCCCGCCTGTACGGCGATCCGCTGTTCGCGATGCCGACGGATCTCTACATCCCGCCGGATGCGCTCGAAGTCTTCCTCGAAGCCTTCGAAGGCCCGCTCGACCTGCTGCTCTACCTGATCCGCAAGCAGAACTTCAACATCCTCGACATCCCGATGGCGAGTGTCACGCGGCAGTACCTCGCCTACGTCGAGCAGATCCGCAAGACGAACCTCGAGCTCGCCAGCGAGTACCTGCTGATGGCGGCGATGCTGATCGAGATCAAGTCGCGCATGTTGTTGCCGCCGAAGAAGAGCCTCGATGGCGGCGAGCCTGAAGACCCGCGCGCCGAGCTGGTGCGCCGGCTGATCGAGTACGAGCAGATGAAGGTCGCCGCTGCGCGCATCGACCAGTTGCCGCTGCTCGGCCGCGACTTTCTGCGCGCGCAGGTCGTGATCGAGCAATCGCTGGCGCCGCGTTTCCCCGATGTCGATGCCGACGAGCTGCGTGCCGCCTGGGCCGACATCCTGAAACGCGCCAACCTGAACCAGCACCACCACATCACGCGCGAGCAGCTGAGCGTGCGCGAGCACATGAGCATCGTGCTGCGCGCGCTGCAAGGCCGGCGCTTCGCGATGTTCGAGGACCTGTTCGACGTGAACCGCGGCCCGCAGGTGCTGGTCGTGACCTTCATCGCGATGCTGGAGCTTGCGCGCGAGCGCCTGCTCGAAGTGACGCAGGCCGAGGCGTTCGCGCCGATCTACGTGCGGCTGGCGTACGCGCCGGCTTGATCGACACGCCGCTTATGGCGGCTTCACGCCGAGCTTGAACGCGATCATCGCGCGCAGCTTGTTCGGCACCACCGGCTTGATCAGCAGGTGGAAGTTGTGGTCGTGCGCCTCCTTGTCGTGGCCGGTCATCGTGCTGCCGGTGACAAGAATCGCCGGGATCGCGGGGCCGAAGCGCGCGCGCAGCGCGGTGATCGCGTCGACCCCGTTCAGCCCTTCTTCGAGCCGGTAGTCGACGATCAGCAGATCGGGTTTGACGACCGCCGGGTCGCTGCGTTCGGCCCAGGCCCGGCTCGCCGCGACGCTCTCGAACGCGTCAATCTGCGCGCCCCAGCCGGCCAGCAGCACCTCGAGGCCGGCGCGCACCGCGGGCTCGTCTTCGACGACGACGATGCGCCGCCCGGCCAGCGTGATGCCGACCGGGCCTTTGCCGCCCGACATCGCGAGCAGCGCCGACGGCTTGGGCGCACGGCCCTGCGGCAGATCGAGCGTAAACACGGTGCCGCGGCCGGGTGTGGAGCGCAGCGTCAGCGGCGCGCCCATCAAGTCGGCCAAGCGCTTGACGATCGCCAAGCCGAGCCCGAGCCCCTTGCGCTGGTCGGGACTGACCTTGGGCGTGTTCGGCACCTGGTAGAACTCGTCGAAGATGCGCGCCTGCTCGTCGAGACGGATGCCCAGGCCGGTGTCCCAGACCTGCAGCAGCACCCGGTCGCCGCGCTGGCGGCAGCCGACCAGCACGGTGCCGTCGTTGGTGTAGCGGATCGCGTTCGAGACCAGATTGCGCAGCACGCGCTCGACCAGCAGCGAGTCGGCGAACACGACCCGGCCGCCGCCGCGCAGTCGCAGCGACAGGCCCTTCTCGAACGCGCTCGGCTCGAAGTGCAGACGCAGCTTGCGCAGGATGTCACCGACCTCGAAGTGCTGCGGATGCACCTCGATCACGCCGCTGTCGATGCGCGTGATGTCGAGCAGTTCGCAGAACAGGCCTTCGAGCGCGTCGACCGATTCGTTGATGCTGTTGACGAGCTGCGCCACCTCGGCGTCATTGTTGAGTCTGCGGGCGTCGCCCTCCGGTGTTTGCCCTTGGGGCGGCCCGGCAGGCTCACGCACGCGCTGGCGCAAGGCTTCGGCGAACAGGCCCATCGCGTGCAAGGGCTGGCGCAGGTCGTGGCTGGCGGCAGTAAAGAACTGGGTCTTCGCGCGGTTCGCGATCTCGGCCTCGCGCCGCGCGTCTTCGGCCGCCAAGGTTTCGACGCGCAGCTGCGCGGCGAGCTGGTCGGCCTGCACCTTGTGGTCGATCGCGCACAACAGCGCCTGGCGGTAGCTGTTGGCGAGCACCGCGCTCAGGCTGATGATCAGGACCAGCTCGCCGGCCAGCTGATAACTGTGGACATCGCCGACCAAGGCGATGCGCACCACCAGCGGCAGCAGGCACAGGCTGGCGTAGGCGATGTACAGACGCGGCTGGGTTGACAGCACCGGAATCGCCGCGACCGCGAAGGTGTAGACGATCACGATCAGCCCGGTCGCCTGCTGCTGCTCGGCGCCCAGGCCGTAGAAGATCCAGCCGGTCGCACCCCACAAGGCCGCCGCGACGAGGGTGCCGAGGTTCGAGCGCAGCTGCCACGCCAGCCACTGCGCGCGGGTGCGCGGCGCGGCGCGGCGAAAGCGCGCGATCACGAGCCCGCGCACCAGGCACATCGCGACGAACGCGCCGGCCCACGGCACGAGCAGGCCGAGCGGCGCGATCGGCCAGTACAGCATCGCGACCACGCCGACGCCGGCCAAATAGCCGGCCAGCGCCGCCGGCATGTAGACGTAGGTGCTCTGGACGATCTCGATGACCGCGGCGAAGTGCGGGTCGTGGTCAAGCGGGGTTTCGGGCGGGATCGCGGCGGGCACGGTTGCAGGTATCGCGCGCACCTCAGCGACCTGAATGGCGCCAAGCCGACAGCCCGCCCCGCCCCGACATCTGGCTCACCGCGAGCACCGCCTGGGTGCGCGAGCTGACGCCGAGCGTGCGCAACACGGCAGCGACGTGGTCCTTCACGGTCTCGACCGACAGGTTGAGCTCGCGCGCGATCAGTTTGTTCGGCTGGCCCTTCAACAGCAGCGCCAACACCTCGGTCTGGCGCGGCGTGAGGCCGAGATCGACCAGCGGCACCGCGCCGGTCTGGAAGCCGCTGTCGTGCGCAGTCTCGCGCAGCACGCGCAACACGCTGGGCACGGTGTCACCTTCGGGCTTGGCGGCCGGCTCGGAGCCCATCGTCATCGGCGGCACGTAGATGCCGCCCGACATCACCATGTGCAGCGCTTCGTACAAGGTCTCGTTGCTGGCGCGCTTGGGCACGAAGCCCATCGCGCCGGCGTCGATCGCGCGGATCACGTCGCTGCTGCGGTCCGAGGCCGAGACCACGACCACCGGCAGCGCCGGGTGGGCGGCTCGAAGTTCGACCAGCACATCGAAGCCGTCGGCATCGCCGAGGTGCAGATCGAGCAGCACGAGATCGAAGTCGGATGCGGCCTCTAGCGTCTCGCGCGCAGCGCGGGCGCTGTTGGCGCCGATCACGGTGGTGTCGGTGCCCAAGCCCTCGATGACGGCCTGCAGCGCCTGCAGGATCAGCGGGTGGTCGTCGATCAGCAGAACCTTCATGCGCTTCTCCCCGACAGGCGGTGATCCTAACCCCCGCCGACCACGCACGCTGCCTGGTGCGACGGATCGGCCGCGGCGTCAGGTGTAGCGGCGCGCCAGCGACTCGGCCACGCAGACCGGCTTGTCGGCGCCCTCGCGCTCCATCGTGACTTCGACCGTCAACTGCGCGCCGCCGTCGATCGGCTCGTACTTCGTCAGCTTGAAGTGGCCGCGCAGCCGGCTGCCCGACGGCACCGGCGCCGGGAACCGCACCTTGCCGAGACCGTAGTTCACGCCCATGCGCGTATCGAGCACCTCGAACGCCGAGGCGCTCATCTCCGGCAGCAGCGAAAGGGTGAGAAAGCCATGCGCGATCGTCGTGCCGAACGGGCCTTTCGCGGCGCGCTCGGCGTCGAGGTGGATCCACTGGTGGTCGCCGGTCGCGTCGGCGAACAGGTTGATGCGCTGCTGGTCGACCGTGATCCATTCGCTGACGCCGACGGTCTGGCCGACCAGCGCTTGCAGGTCGGTGAGGTGCTCGAAACTTCGCATTCGGTGCTTTCGTTTGGAAGAGGATTCAGGTCTCCAGCCACTGCGTGAGCGGCTGCCATTGTTCGGTGTCGCGCTCGAAGCGGCTCGAGGTCACGTCCCACAGCGTCAGGCCGTGCGCCGCCAGGTGCACGTAGTTCTGCGTGTCGCGCAAGAAGCCCAGCAACGGCAGCTTCAGCCCATCGAGAAAGCCGCGCAACTGGTCGGTCGAGATCGTGCCCTCGCGCGTGCGCATGCCGACGATCGCGATCTGCACCTTGGCGCTGCGCTTGTGCGCGAGCAGCTGGCGCACGAATTCGTGGGTGGCATGGATGTCGAAGATGCTCGGCTGCAGCGGGATCAGCACCTTGTCGGCCAGCTTCATGACCTCGTCGAGGCGCTTGCCGTGCAGACCGGCGGGCGTATCGAGGACCACGTGCGTGGTGCCCTTCGGCGGGCGCACGACCTCGTCGTGGGTGACCTCCCACGCCGCGATCGGCGCCAGCCCCGCCGGCCGCAGCGAGAGCCAGGTGCGCGCCGACTGCTGGCGGTCGACATCGCCCAGCATCACCTTTTGGCCGCGCGAGGCGTAGTAGCCGGCGATGTTGGTCGACAAGGTGGTCTTGCCCACGCCGCCCTTCGGATTGGCCACCACGATCACCGGCATACAAACCCCCATCGTTGTCGAGTTTCGGGTTATGTTAACGGGGCCCGCGAACCTGTCGCCATCGAGACTAACCAGCGGCCGCCCGCCCCCACCCTTGTTTTCCGGACACATGGCCGACACCCAGATCTCCGTTCTCGATGCGCCGGCTGCGCACTCACCCGGCCCCGATGTGGTCGTCATCACGGCGCATCCGCAGATGGAACACTCGCGCATCAACCGCCGGCTGATGCGCGCGGCGCGGCGCTTGCCGGCCTCCGGGAGCTCGCCGCTGATCGTGGTGCGCGACCTGTATTCGCTCTACCCCGACTACCTGATCGACGTGGCCCAAGAGCAGGCGTTGCTCGCGAGCGCGAAGCTGATCGTCTGGCAGCACCCGATCCACTGGTACAGCATGCCGCCGCTGATGAAGCTCTGGCTAGACGAGGTGCTCGCGTTCGGCTGGGCCTACGGGCCCGGCGGCACCGCGTTGCGCGGCAAGGACCTGTGGCTGGTCGCGACCACCGGCGGCCCCGAAGAGTCGTACCACCCGAACAGCTACAACCGCTACTTCTTCGACGACTTCCTGCCGCCCTATGAGCAGACCGCCAATCTGTGCGGCCTGCGCTTCCTGCCGCCGCTGCTGCTG
>JANXVK010000067.1 GCA_025351675.1 Rhizobacter sp. | reverse complement strand
CTTTTGTAAATCGTTAAATGCTTGTTGCTGAAATGCAGCACTCCCTGTAATTACAATATCTTCAGGGCCCATTCCATCATCCCACTTGCGCTTGGCGTCCATCGGCTCGACGATGCGCGCCGAGGCGGCCATCGAGATCATCGGCGTCTGGTTCTCGGAGACCACGTCGTTCATCGCCAGCGAGTTCGGCGTGATCGTCGAGCCGAGGATGATGTCGACCTTGCTCTCGGTGATCAGCTTGCGCGTGTTGCTCACCGCCTGCGTGGTGTCGGAGGCGTCGTCGAGCACGATGTAGTTGATCTTCTGGCCGCCGATGGTCTGCGGCATCAGCGCGATCGTGTTCTTCTCGGGGATGCCGAGCGAGGCCGCCGGACCGGTGGCCGAGACGGTCACGCCGACATTGACGTCGGCATGCGCCAGCGTGGCTACGGCCAGCGTGGCGGCCAAGGCGATCAGGGATTTCTTCAGGTTCATGGATGTCTCCGTTTTTGAGGTTTCACGGTAATGGGGGAAGAGAGGGAGGAAGAGATGGATTCGACCAGGCGCACCGCGTTCAGCCCGCCGAAGAAAAGATCGGCGACGATCGGCGCCATCGCCGCGTGGGTCAGCTTGCCGCCGGGCTGCAGCCACGTGAACATCCAGTTCATCATGCCGAACAGCAGCATCGTCAACGGCTTGTGCAACTCGCTGTCGCGCAGGTCGGGCCGCAGTTCGGCGATGGTCTCGGCGAAGGCCGCGACGACGCTGCGCTGGCCGTCGAGCACGCGCGCTCGATCGCTCGGTTCGAGAAACTTGACGTCCTCGGTCAGCACACGATGGGCCGGCTGCGCGTCGGCGTACACCTCGAGAAAGCTGACGATCAGCTCCTGCAGCCGCGCTCGCGGCTCGAGCGCGCGCTGCTGGGTCTGCTCGACCAGCGCCTGCAGCCGGTGGATGTGGTCTTCGGCGATCTCGACCAGCAACTGGTACTTGTCGCGCACGTAGTGGTACAGCGACGGCTTCGAGACGCCGCACGCGAGCGCGACCTGGTTCATCGATGTGGCGGTGTAGCCTTGGCGCGCGAACAACTCCGCCGCACGCGCGAGGATCTGCTCGCGTTGCGTGTCGTAGCCGGGGGCGCGACCGCGCGGCATCAGCGGTCCGAGAACACCGCGGGCCGTTTCGCAATGAACGCGGCCACGCCTTCAAGGTAGTCGTGCGCGGCGCTCAGCTTGCTCTGCCATGCGCCTTCGTGACCGAGCGCATCGGCGTAGCTCAGATGCATCGCGGCGTCCATCGCGGCGCGCGTGGCGACCAGCGCGGCGGTCGGCATCGCGGCCATGCGCGCGGCCGTCGTGCTCACCTCGTCGGCAAACAGCGCGTCGTCAACGCACTTCCAGATCAGCCCGATGCGCTGCGCCTCGTCGGCCGGCAGCTTGTCGCCGGTCATCGCGAGCGCGAGCGCGTTGGCGCGGCCGACCAGTCGTGGCAGCAACCAGGTGCCGCCGGCATCGGGTACCAGGCCGATCTTCGAGAAGGCCTGGATGAAACTGGCCGAGCGCGCGGCGATCACCAGATCGCAGCCGAGCGCGATGCTCGCACCGGCCCCCGCGGCGACACCGTTGACCGCTGCGATCACCGGCACCGGCAGCGTGCGAAGGCGCAGCGCCAGCGGCTTGTAGAAACGCTCGATCACGTCGCCGACATCGGTGGGCTTGGCGCCCGGCGTCAGGTCGGGCGCGACGGCCGGGTCGGCCAAGTCCTGACCGGCACAGAAGCCGCGACCGGCGCCGGTCAGCACCAGGCACCTGACGCTCGCATCGGCTTCGACGGCGGCCAGCGCGGCAGCGAGCTCGGCGTGCATCGCCGACGTGAAGCTGTTGAGCGCCTTCGGGCGATTCAAGGTGAGCGTGCGCACCGCACCGACTTGTGTGCTCAGCACCAAGGGTTCTGACATGGGTTCTCCTGCGGCCGGATCGATGCGTCTCGCGTGACGAGATTGACGCTTAAACATACTCGACCGACCGGTCAGTAAAGTCTAGTGCGAATCCGGCCTGTTCGAGAGCGCCTCAACCGAGGGCTTACCCGCAGGTGTTCAGGAACGCGAGCACACGCGGATGAACGTGGGCCTTGCGGCACACGGCGACCGTGTTGCCGAGCCGCTCGGCCACTTCGCCGAGCAGGCGCTTCGCGCCGGCGAGCGTCGGTTTCTCGGCCTCGGCCGTGTCGAGCGCACGCCACAGATGGAGTGCGAGCACACTGCCGTGCCAGGTGCGAAAGGCTTTCGCGGTGAACTCGCCACCGCTGGCCTCGCGCAGGTAGTCGTTGAAGTTGGCGGAGCCGATCGTTTGCGCGCCACCGGCACCGTCGAGGTGCTGGAACAGCGCCTGTCTTGGCAGCGACTGGCAGCGTTTGACGACCCGCGCGACCCGCCGATCCCGCAGCGCGACCACGTGCGCGACCCCGCTCTTGCCCCTGAAACGCAGCGACAACTCGTGCCCCTGCACCGCCGCGTGCCTATTGCGCGAGGTGGTCAAACCGAACGAGCCGTTGCTGCGCGCGTACTCGTCGTTGCCGACGTGCACCAGCGTCGCATCGAGCAGCCGCACGATCGCGGCGATCACGGTCTAGCGCAGCAGGCGTTCGCCGACCTGCGCCGCGAGGTCGCGCTTCACGCGCGCGCGGGTGCGCGGCAGCGCCGCGCCGAAGGCCTGCATGCGATCGAACTTGGTCTCGTCGCGCGCACTGCGCCAGTGCGCGTGGTGACGGTACGGCTTGCGGCCAGTCACACCGTTGTGCGAGCGCAGACCCCCGCGCCGCCGCCCGGACGAGATGCCGTTGACCGACGACGCGCTCGCCTCCTTGGCCTCGCCATGCTGCGCCCCTTCCTTTTTGACGGTGCGGGCTGCGATCTCTTCGGCCAGCTTCGTGCCCTTGCCATGGTCTCGCAGGCTCTGCTTGATGTGGTCGTACTGGCGGTCGCGCGCGGCGCGCCAGTCAGTGCGTGGCATGGCGGCTCCTTCGGCAGTCTCACAAGCGGTGCGTCGAGATCGGCGGCTCGTGGGTCGGTGGCTCCTTGACCGGGTCTGGGTGCTCGGGCCGCATCGGATCGCGCACCGGCACCACGTCGTGCGCCGGTGCGGGCAGCGGCGGTGGCGGGCGGTTCGGGTTCGTGTCCGGGATCGTTGGCGGCTCGCTGTGGTCGAACTGGATCATCATGAAAGCTCCTTGGGTTGGAAGTCGAGCGCCTTCATGGCCTTCGCGAGCGATTGCCGCGACGACGCGAACGCGCCCCAGGGTTCGTTGGCACGCACGAGCCGGCCGTCGACGTTGCGCACCTTCCAGTGCGCGCCGCCGCCGACCTGCGCGAGCTCGCTCCAGTCGATCGGCACCGAGACGCCCAGCCCGGGCCGCGCGCGTGCCGACCAGGCCGACACGGTCGTCGCGCCCCAGCCGTTGCGCAGGTAGTCGATGAAGATCTTGCCGACCCGGTTGCGCGGCCCGCTCTTCGCGACGAAGCGCTGCGGCACGACCTGCGCCATGTGCACGACGATCGCCTGCGAGAACTGCCGCACCATCTGCCAAGTGTGCTTCGGCGCGAGCGGCACGATGACGTGCAGGCCCTTGCCGCCGCTGGTCTTCAGCAGGCTCTTCAGCCCGAGTTCGTCGAGAAAGGACTTCATCAGCTGCGCCGCCTCGCGCACCGCCAGCCACGCGACGCCGTCGCCCGGGTCGAGGTCGAAAATCATCCGGTCGGGCTTCGGCATCGAGCGCGTCGTCATGTTCCAGGTGTGCAGCTCGATCACGTTCATCTGCGCGGCCGACTGCAGGCCTCGCGCCGACGCGACGACGAGCAGCGCCTCGTGCCCCGGGTCGAGCGCCTTGTCGAGCAAGGTGATGCCGGGCAATGCGTTCTCGTCGGCATGCTTCTGGAAGAACTGCGCACCGGTCACGCCCGCCGGCGCACGCACCAACGCGACCGGGCGCGCCTTCAGGTGCGGCAGCAGCAGCTTTGCCACGCGCGCGTAGAAGTCGACCAACTCGCCCTCGGTGACGCCGCTGGCCGCGTCGATCACGCGCTCGGCGTGGGTCACGCGCGGCTTCGCGATGGCTCGGGTCGGGCACATGGGTTTCTCCTTGACGATCTGCGTCGCCGGCTTGTCGTCGCGCAGGCCATGAAACACCGAATGGCGGATTCGGCCGGTCGTCGTCCACTGTGCGAACGAGACTTCGGCGAGCAGGTTCGGCTCGACCCAGTGCGGTTTCATGTCGCCGCGCGCGCCGACCTTGTCGGGCGCATCGCTGAACGGGTTGCGCGCGGTGCCTATCTTGCCGAGACGCTGCTTCAGCGCGGCCAGCATGCGTTCGTCGAAACCGGTGCCGACATTGCCGGCATAGCGCAACGCACCGGTCGCATCGTGCACGCCGAGCAGCAGCGCGCCGATGCCGGCGCGCGAACCCTTCGGGTCGGTGTAGCCGCCGATCACGAACTCCTGGCGCTGCGTGGTCTTGAGCTTGACCCAGTCGGGCGAGCGCGCTGAAACGTAGGTCGACGCCTTGCGTTTGCCGATCAGCCCTTCGAGCCCGGCCTCGCGCGCCGACGCGAGCAGCGTGGCCGGATCGCCGGCGAACGCGTCGCTGAAACGGATCAGCGCTTGCGGCTCCGCGGCGATCAGCGTGCGCAAGCGCTCGCGCCGCGTCGTGAGCGGCTGCGCGCGCAGATCCTCGCCGGCGTGAAACGGCAGGTCGAACACGAAGTAGCTCAGGGCGCTGGTGCGCTTCGCGTCGAACGCGTTCTGCAGCGCCTGGAAGTCAGGCACGCCGTTGTCATCGAGCACGACGACCTCGCCGTCGAGCCAACACGGCGCAAGCTCCAGCGCACGAATCGCGTCGACGAGCTTCGCCAGCCGGCTCGACCAGTCGTTGCCGTTGCGCGTGAAGCAGCGCACCGAGTGGCCGTCGACCCGCGTCAGCAGCCGGTAGCCATCGAACTTGATCTCGTAGAGCCAGTCGTCGCCCGGCGGGATCGAATCAACCAGGGTCGCGAGCTGCGGCGCGAGCGTGGGCGGCAGCGCGGCGGTCGGCTTCGTGATCACGCTGTCGGGTTCGGCCCTCAGCACGTCGAACGCGTCGGCATCGCGCGCCGCGTCGTCGCGCTCCTTCATCAGCAACCAGCTCGGTTGACGTTCGCCGTCGCGCGGCTTCATGCGCACCAGCGCCCAACGCCCGCGCAGTTTCGCGCCGTCGAGGTCGAACTTCAGGTGGCCGTCACGCAGGCCCTTGCGTGCATCGCCGACCGGCGACCACGCCCCGCGATCCCAGACGATCACCGTGCCGGCACCGTAGTGCTTCGGCGGGATCGTGCCTTCGAAGTCGGCATACGACAGCGGGTGGTCTTCGACCTGCACCGCCATGCGCTTGACCGACGGATCGAGGCTCGGCCCCTTCGGCACGGCCCAGCTCTTCAGCGTGCCGTCAAGCTCGAGCCGGAAGTCGTAATGCAGGCTGCGCGCGGCGTGCTTCTGGATCACGAACGCGAGGCGATCGGCCGAGCGGGCGAGCGCGCCGCGCGGCTCCGCGGTCTGCGCGAAATCGCGCCTGCGGTGGTACTCGGCGAGCGCGTTCGATGTCGCCACAGCGCGCTCAGCCCGTGCGTTTCTTCTTCGTCGGCGCGGTCTTTGCGGGCGCGCTCCTGGTCGGCGCCTTTTCGGCCGCCGCGCCGCCCTTCAGGCTGCGCTTCAGCAACTCGGTCAGGTCGATGATGTCAGCCGACTTCGATGCCGGCGCCTCGGCCGCCTCCGGCTGCACGACGGTTTCGGTCTGGCCGGCTTCGACCTTGCGGTGCACCAGCGCCATCACCTCGTCGTTGAACGAATCGCGGTAGTCGTCGGCCTTG
>JANXVK010000034.1 GCA_025351675.1 Rhizobacter sp. | reverse complement strand
ACTGCTCAAGTTCGCCGAGCAACCGACCTCGCTCGATGCACCGATGGAGCGCCACACCGGCGACGATAACGGCGATTCGGTGCTCGACGGCGTGGCCGACGACGGCGCCAGCGATCCGATGAGCCTGACCTTGAGCAACGAGGTCGAGCTTCTGCTGAACCACGGCCTCGATGAGCTCAACCAGCGCGAGCGCGAGGTCGTCGCCGGTCGCTACGGCCTCGGCGACCGCGAACCCGAAACCCTCGAAGTACTCGCCGAACGCCTCGGGCTCACACGCGAACGCATCCGCCAGATCCAGCAAGAGGCGCTGCTCAAACTGCGCCGGCGCATGAGCCGCCAAGGCATCGATCGCGATTCGATCTTTTGATGGCGCCGGTCTTGACACGCCGGATGGCCGGCTTGCTGGAGAACATTCGCCGCGCGAACCGCACGCCGTTCCACGCGATGACGCCGCAGGCGGCGCGTCGCTCGTACGACGCGGCGGCGGAGATTCTGGAGTTCCCGCGCGTGAAGCTGGCGCGTGTCGAGGAGTTGCGCATTCCGTCGAGCAACGGCGCCGCGTTACCCGCACGTCTGCACGCGGACTCGCACCCGAACACTTCCGAAACGCTGCCGGCGCTGCTCTATCTGCACGGCGGCGGCTTCACGATCGGCGGCCTCGAAACTCACGACAGCCTGTGCCGCCAGATCGCGCTGTGCAGTGCTGCGGCGGTGATCGCGCTCGACTACCGGCTCGCACCGGAGCACCGCTTTCCGGCCGCAGTCGACGACGCTTGGGCGGCGCTGCGCTGGCTCGGCGAACACGCCGCCACGCTCGGCCTCGATGCCACGCGCCTCGCGGTCGGCGGCGACAGCGCCGGCGGCACGCTCGCGGCCACCTGCGCGATCCACGCCCGCGACATCGGGCTGGCGCTGCGTCTGCAGCTGCTGATCACGCCCGGCACCACGGCACACGCCGACACACCTTCGCAGCGCGAATTCGCGCACGGATACCTGCTCGAAGCCGAGGACATCGCCTGGTTCTTCGACCAGTACATCGCCCGCGCCCAGCGCACCGACTGGCGCTTCGCCCCGCTCGAAGCCGATGCGCTCGACGACGTGGCACCCGCCTGCGTCGTGCTCGCCGAGTGCGATCCGCTGGTCGACGAAGGCATCGCCTACGCTGACAAGCTGCGCGCCGCGCGCGTGCCGGTCGAGCTAACGTTGTACCGCGGCGTCACCCACGATTTCATCAAGCTCGGCCGCGTGCTGCCCGAGGCCGAAACCGCGCAAGCGGCGATCGGCGCGGCGCTGAAGACCGCCTTCGACAAGCCGAACTGAGCCACTCCATGAAACGAACCGACTTCCGATTCCTCGACCGCCTGCGCGTGCGCTGGGCCGAGATCGACGCGCAGAAGATTGTCTTCAACGGCCACTACCTGATGTACTTCGACACCGCGGTCGGCGGCTACTGGCGCACCCTCGCGATGCCGTATGAGCAGACGATGGCGCAGCTCGGCGGTGACCTCTACGTGCGCAAGGCGACGGTCGAGTACGAGGCCTCGGCGCGCTACGACGACGTGCTCGATGTGGGCCTGCGCTGCGCGCGCATCGGCAACTCGTCGATCCTGTTCAGCGGCGCGGCGTTCCGGCAAGACCAGTTGCTCGTGTCGTGCGAACTCGTCTACGTGTTTGCCGATCCGCACACCCAAACCTCGAAGCCGGTGCCCGAGGCGCTGCGCGACATCATGAACGCGTTCGAGGCCGGTGAGGCGATGGTCGACGTGCGCGTGGGCGGCTGGGATGCGCTGCGCTTGCACGCGCAGGCGATCCGCACCGCGGTGTTCATCGAAGAGCAGCAGATCCCCGTCGAGATGGAATGGGACGAGAGCGATCCAAACGGCGTGCACGCGGTCGCGTTCAACCGTTTCGGCCTGCCGCTCGCGACCGGCCGGCTGTTGCCGCACGCGCCAAGCGTCGCGCGCATCGGCCGGATGGCGTCGATCCAGACCGTTCGCGGCAGCGGGGTGGGGCGCCGGGTGCTCGACGCGCTGATGGATTCGGCCCGGGCGCGCGGCGACCGCGAAGTGCTGCTGCACGCGCAGACCAGCGCGCAGGGCTTCTATGCGCGCGCCGGCTTCGTGGCAGCCGGGCCGGTCTTCGAGGAGGCCGGCATCGCGCACGTCGAGATGACGCGCGCACTCTGAACCGGGCGCCGCTACGGCGGGTTGGTGGCCGGCCCGCGCGGGCTGCGCACGCGGCTGCGGCGGCTCGGGGCAGGCGGCGCCGCGGGTCGGTGGTCGGCGCCCGGCGGTGGCGCGCCGTCGACCGCCCCGAGCAGCCCGCCGTCGCCGTCGCGCGGTGGCCAGTTGCGCAGCGACGTGGTGCGCAACAGCGCGACCGCACCGTCCGCGTCGAAGCTGCGCTCGAACACGTGCGTGATCGGCTGGCGCGCCGTGCGCTCGGTGATGACGACGGTCGAGCAGCGCGTGCCGTAGCCGGCGTCGGGCGTGCGAATGAACGCGGCCGAGAGTTGCCGTTCCCGGTTCAGCGCGATGCCGGTGTTCGGCAGCGCGTCGTCGGTCGCGACCGAACGGTCGCCGAGCGCGGCGAACAGCTGGGCCGCCAGCGCATCGATCGTCAACGAACTGTCGAGCGCATCGCGCATCCGCCGCTTCAGCATCACGACCTTCGGCCAAGGGGCATCAAAGCCGGCGTTCGACAGACCGTACAGGCCCGGACCGAGGCGCATTGTTTGGCCGTCGGCGTTCGAGGCGCGGAAGCACTCACCGCGCCGGAAGTCGGCGGCGATCAGGTTGAAGCCGTTGTGGCCCGACCGCGCGCTGCGGAGCCAGAAGTCGGCGGTCGACTCGCGCGCGGCGAGCCAGTCGGTGATG
>JANXVK010000027.1 GCA_025351675.1 Rhizobacter sp. | reverse complement strand
GGCACCACGGTGGCGCCCAAGAGCTTCATGCGGTAGACGTTGGGGCTTTGGCGCTTGACGTCTTCGCTGCCCATGTAGACCACGCATTCCAGCCCGTAGCGTGCGCAGATGGTGGCGGTGGCCACACCGTGCTGGCCGGCGCCGGTTTCGGCGATCACGCGCGGCTTGCCCATGCGGCGCGCGAGCATCGCCTGGCCGATCGTGTTGTTGATCTTGTGCGCGCCGGTGTGGTTCAGGTCTTCGCGTTTCAGGAAGATCTGCGCGCCACCCAGTTCGCGGCTCATGCGCGCCGCGTGGTAAATCGGGCTCGGCCGGCCGACGAAGTGCGCCAGTTCCGACTTGAATTCCTTGATGAATTCCGGATCGTTCTGCACCTCGGCATAACAGCGCTTGAGTTCATCGAGCGCGTGCACGAGCGTTTCGGCGACGAAACTGCCGCCGTACGGGCCGAAATGGCCCGAGGCATCGGGTTGTTGGTAGTTCGACATTATGAAAAGAGGATGGATCAGGCAACCGACGCAGCGCTGCGGGCATCGGCCTCGCGCACTGCATCGCAGAACCGGCGGATCGCGTCGGCATCCTTGATGCCTTTCGCGGACTCCACGCCGGAGCTCACGTCAACGGCCCAAGGCCGCAGTGCGTGGATGCCCTGGATCACATTTCCGGCATGCAACCCACCAGACAAAACGAGGGGAAGGGGCACGGCGGAGGGAATGAGAGACCAATCGAAAACCTTTCCACCACCGCCATATCCCTCGACGTCGGCGTCGAGCAGAATGGCTTGGGCCTGTGCGAATCGGGAGGTGAAGTCTAACAAATCGAAGCCCGGCCCCATGCGCGCGGCACGCAGGAAGGGCCGGCCGGCGCGCAGGCAGTCTTGCGAGCTTTCGTCGCCGTGGAATTGCAGCAGTAGTTGCGGCATTGCGGCGGTCGCAGCGGCAACCTCGCGCTCGGCGGCGTTGACGAAGAGGCCGACCGGCATCACGAACGGCGGCAGCCGGCGTGCAAGTTCGGCCGCGCGCGCGAGGCTCACGTGGCGCGGGCTCCGTTCGTACAGCACGAAACCGATCGCGTCCGCACCGGCATTCACGGCCGCGTCGACATCGGCCTCGCGCGTGAGGCCGCAAATCTTGATGCGGGTGCGTTGGTTCATCGTCGCGGGTTCAGGGCAGCCAGTCCATCGCAGCGGTGTGCTGCGGAATGGCGTGAGGCGGATCGTAGTACGGCCCGACGAAGTACAGGCCGTCGGCCGGGAATGTCGGCGCGGCGAGTGCGCGATCCCTGGCCGCAAGCACGTCGACCAGCCAGGCCTCGCTGCGCACGCCTGAGCCGACCGCGAGCAGCGAGCCCATCAGGTTGCGCACCATGTGGTGCAGGAAGGCATTGGCGTCGAACTCGAAGCGCCAGTAGGCGCCACGCCGTGAAATCTCGATCGAGCGGATCGTCTTGACTGGCGTCGGCGCCTGACATTCGGACGAGCGGAACGCGCTGAAGTCGTGCTCGCCGAGCAGCCGTCGAGCGGCGGAACGCATCGCATCGCCGTTGAGCGGCCGAAAGCTCCACCCCACCGACCCGGCTTCGACGGCCGGCCGCACCACCGATTCGAGCAGCACGTACACATAGCGCCGGCCGATCGCACCGTAGCGGGCGTGGAAGGTTTCGTCGTGCTTCAGCTGGCACCACTGCACCGCGATGTCCGGCGGCAGAAATCGATTCGTGCCGCGCACCCACGACGATTCGGTGCGCACGATTCCGGTGTCGAGGTGCACGACCTGGTTCAACGCATGCACGCCGGTGTCGGTGCGGCCCGCGCAGACGGTGCGCAGCGGCGCAACGGCGAAGCGCGCGAGCGCGCGTTCGAGTTGGTCCTGAACCGTGTTGCCGCTGGTCTGGCTCTGCCAGCCCGAGTACGCCTGCCCGCGGTAGCCGACGCCGAGCACCACCCTCACGAGTGCGCTCCGGTCGTCGCCCGCTTCACCCGAGGTCGGCCAACATGCTCTGCGCCCGGCTCTTCACCGCACCGCTCGACTTGGCGACGACTTCGTGGAGCAGGTCGCGCGCGCCATCGGTGTCACCGATCTGGCGAAACTCTTCGGCCAGTTCCAGCTTGCGCGCCAGCGGGTCGTCGTCGCCATCGAGCGAGGGCAGACCGGCCTCACCGAAGCCGGACGGCGCGGCCGATGCGCTCGGCGGGTTCGCGGATGCCTGCGGCTTCTCCCGCATGTCGAGGTCGAGCGAAATGTCGGACAGGTCGAACACCGACGGCTCGGCGACCCGCGCCGGCTTCGATTGCAGCGGCGGCACTTCGGGCACCGAGAAGTCGAGCGACATTGCGTCGTGCGCGTCGCGCCGCGCCACCGGCTCGATCGCCTGCGTCGTCTGCAGCGGCGACGGCGCGGTCGGCACGCCGGCGTCGGGTTCGCCCAGATCCAGATCGAGATCGACGTTCTTGTCGCCGTTGCCGCTGTTGCCGGCGACGGGCGGGGGCGACATCAGGCTGCCGTACTGCGACGGCGATGGCAGCACCGACTGTGCAATCGTGCTGGCACCCAGCGGCTCGATGAGCTCGCCACCGTCGCCATGCATCGTCGCCGGTGCGCCGCCCGGCCTGAACAACGGGTTCTCCGGGTCGATCTGCGCACCCATCTCCTGCGCCTTGGCCCAGTCTTCACCAACACCGCGGGTCAGCGCGAACAGCTGGGTGGCGAGCATCTCGAAACCCTTGGTGTCGCGGCGTTTGGCGTAGACCTCGAGCAGCTTGGTGCGGATCGCCATGCGATCCGGGTTGCTGCGCATCGCCTCCTTGAGGATCTCTTCGGCCTGCAGGTCGCGGCCATAAGCGAGGTAGACGTCGGCCTCGGCGACCGGGTCGACATCGCCGATCGCATCGAGCTGGCTCAGCGAGTAGCTCATCGACGACGAGGCGCCACCGGCATCGCGCGTGTCGATGCGCTGGCCGCCGCTGGCGCCGAAGAACGAGTCGGGCTGCAGGCGGCTTTCGAGGAACGAGGTCTCGCCGCTGTCCTTGCGGGAACGCTTGCGGAGCTTGTAGACGCCGAATGCGGCAAGCAGCGCGAGCGCGAGGCCGCCGATGCCCAAAGCAGTCGGGTTGTCGTCGAGCAACGAGCCGATGACGCTGGGCTCTTCGGACGGCACAGGCGCCTTGGCCGGCGGCTTGACGGCCGGCGCGGGACTCGCGACCGGCGGGGTCACCGGTGCGACGGCCGGTGCCGACGGCGCGACCGCCACGACAGGCGCCGATGCGGCCGGCGTCGCGGTCACGGACGCGGTCGGCGCGGGGAGCGTTGCGGCGACCGGGGCCGATGCAGGAGCGGTTGCGGGGACTGGTGCGGGAGCGGCGGCGACGACCGTCGGTGCGGGCATCGACGACGATGCGGGCTTCGCCACCACGGTCGGTGCGGGCGCGGCAGCCGGTTTGGCCGCCGCGGCGCTGGCGGCACCCGAGAGCTTCTTCAACTCGTCGACATTCTTGGCGAGCTCGGCGACGCGGACATCGTCGGCCTTCTTGGCGCCGTCCTTGGAGATCCGGTCTTCCGCCTTGCCGCCGGCAGCACCCTTGCTCAGTGTCAGCCGGTCTGGCGCGGTGGCGGCGCCGGGTTTGCGGTCGTCGACCGACGCTTGGACCTTGCCGCTGGCTTGGCGCGACGAGCCTTCGGGCTTCGCCATCGGCACCGCGCCGGCAAGGCGCTGACGGTAGGCACCGAAGTCGGCGCTCTGCGCCTGGATGACTTGGCGCGCCTCGGAAGGCGTCACACCATTCGCTGTCTCGGCGCTCGGCACGGCGAGCACAACACCGGCCTTCAGGCGGTTCATGTTGCTGTCGATGAAAGCCTGAGGGTTGCCGCGGTACAGCGACACCAGCATTTGGTCGAGCGAGACACCTTGGCGTTGCGTGCGCGAAGCGATTCTCGACAGCGAATCACCTCGCTTGACCGTGTATTCGTCGGCACCGCCAGTCGCCGCTGCCGCGGAGGGCCTCGGCGCGGGCATCGGCTTCGGCGCCGGACGCGCCTCGCGCATCGCGGGCGATTCGGCCGGCGTCGCGGCAGGCACTGGCAACGGGCGGCTCGCCGCGCCGGCCCGCGGCGGCACCGGTGCGGCCGCCGAGATTGACGGCGAGGTTGTCGCCGCCGCCGGAGCGGGCGCGCGTGCGGTCACGGGCGGATCGAACAGCATCGTGTACTCGCGCACCAAGCGCCCGGTCGCCCAGTTGATCTCCAGGATCACATCGACGAACGGCTCCTGCACGCCGCGATCACTGGTGAGCTTCAGGTACGGCCGACCATCGGCGCGCCGCAGCAGCTCGACCCGGGTGCTCGGCAGCACCGCGCTGTAGTCGACGCCTGCAGCCTTGTACGAATCCGGCGGGGCGACGCGTACCCGCAGGTTGGCGGCCTCTTCCGGTGTGATGGTCGTGACGTCGATCTCGGCGCGAAGCGATTCGCCGAGGGCCGACTGCACCTGGATGCGTCCCAAGCCCAGCGACCAAGCTGCCGGAGCGGCGAGCATCACCGCGGCAGCCGCGACCCCAGTCAGGGCGAAACGCCCCGAGAACGTCAAGTTTCTTTTCAAGGCGTCTCCCAATAAGACGAGGCAGGTGCCCGCGCGCACCCGCCGAAGTCGACAAGATGATTGTCGCGATTTCCGCCGCAGTTCACGTGCGCCTCCGGCCAGAATTTGGAAACCACAATAACATCAATGAGATACGAAGACAAGCTAATGCAATGGCTGACATTGCGAGAGTTCACACACAGGCTTGCCGCGAACCCGCCTGTCGCCGCGCAGCAACATGCGCGGCGTGGCGATGGATCCCCTACGCTTCGATCACGATCAGCAACATGCGCCGCAGCGGCTCGGCTGCGCCCCACAGCAGCTGATCGCCGATCGTGAACGCCCCCAAGTATTCCGGACCCATCGACATTTTGCGCAGGCGACCGACCGGGATCGCCATCGTCCCGGTCACGGCCACCGGCGTCAGGTCACGCAAGGTCGCCTCTTTGGTGTTGGGCACAACCTTGACCCACGCGTTGTCGTTCGCTATCAGCGCTTCGACGTCGGCTAGCGGCACATCCTTCTTGAGCTTGAACAGCATCGCTTGGCTGTGGCAGCGCATCGCGCCGACGCGCACGCAGAAGCCGTCGACCGGCGTCGCGGCGGTGCCGAAGCCTGCGCCTTGGCCGAGGATCTTGTTGGTCTCGGCCTCGCCCTTCCACTCTTCCTTGCTCATACCGTCGCCGAGATCCTTGTCGATCCACGGGATCAGGCTGCCGCCCAGCGGCACGCCAAAGTTGACGGTCTCGGCCTCGCTCAGACCGCGCTGCGTCGCCGCGAGCTGGCGATCGACTTCGAGGATCGCGCTCTTCGGGTCGTCGAGCAGGCGGCGCACCGAGGCGTTCAGCGTGCCGTACTGCGTCAGAAGCTCGCGCATGTGCGCGGCGCCGCCGCCCGAAGCGGCCTGGTAGGTCATCGTGTTCATCCACTCGACCAGACCGGCCTTGTAAAGCGCGCCGACGCCCATCAGCATGCAGCTCACCGTGCAGTTGCCGCCGATCCAGTTGCGACCGCCCTTGGCCAAGGCGTTCTTGATCACCGGCATGTTGATCGGGTCGAGCACAATGACGGCATCGTGCTTCATGCGCAGCGTCGAGGCCGCGTCGATCCAGTGGCCCTTCCAGCCGGCCGCGCGCAGGCGCGGGAAGACGTCGGACGTGTAGTCGCCGCCTTGGGCGGTGACGATGATCTCGCAGCGCTTCAGCGCGTCGATGTCGTAGGCGTCGAACAGTTTCTTCTCGTTCTTCGCCATGGTCGGCGCGGCGCCGCCGGCGTTGCTGGTGCTGAAGAACACCGGCTCGATGTGCTCGAAGTCGCCTTCGGCCTGCATGCGGTCCATCAGCACGGAACCGACCATTCCGCGCCATCCAACCAAACCCGTGAGTGCTGTCATCGTCATTGCCCCAGTGAAAAAGTTGATCGAAACCTCTTGCTCCCCCGGCTCGCTCGCCGAGGGATGGGGCGACACGAACCGGAGCTTGCTAGCCCTTGGTAATCGTGGTTTTGGTCGCGCTTGCCGAAGTCGAGAGCGCAGCGACGACGGCGTTGCCCATCTCGATCGTGCCGACCTTGGTCGTGCCTGCGGACCAGATATCTGCTGTGCGCAAGCCCTTTGCCAACACGCTCTGCACGGCCGCATCGATGCGATCGGCTGCGGCGGGCTGGTTGAGTGAGAAGCGAAGCATCATGGCGGCGGAGAGAATTGTAGCCAGTGGATTCGCGAGGTTCTTGCCGGCGATGTCGGGCGCACTGCCGTGGCTCGGCTCGTACAGGCCGCGGCCGGCCGAATTCAGCGAAGCCGACGGCAGCATGCCGATCGAGCCGGTCAGCATCGCGGCTTCGTCGGAGAGGATGTCGCCGAACATGTTGCCGGTGACGATCACATCGAACTTCTTCGGGTCCTTCACCAGTTGCATCGCCGCGTTGTCGACGTACATGTGGTCGAGTGCCACGTCGGGGTATTGCGCGTGCACCTCGGTCACCACGTCCTTCCAGAACTGCGAAGTCTCGAGCACGTTGGCCTTGTCGACGCTGGTGAGCCGCTTGCTGCGCTTGCGCGCCGCTTGGAACGCGACGTGCGCGATGCGCTCGATCTCGGGACGCGAGTAGCGCATCGTGTCGAAGGCCTCCTCGGCGCCGGCAAACGCACC
>JANXVK010000024.1 GCA_025351675.1 Rhizobacter sp. | reverse complement strand
CGCATGCGTGGATCATGCTCGGCCACTGCGCAGGCCTGCGCAACACGCAGCAGTTGGGCGACTATGTGCTGGCGCACGGCTATGTGCGCGAAGACCATGTGCTCGACGAAGACCTGCCGCTGTGGGTGCCCATCCCCGCGCTGGCCGAAGTGCAGGTGGCGCTCGAAGCCGCCGTCGAGCAGATCACCCAGCTCAAGGGCTACGAGCTCAAACGCATCATGCGCACCGGCACGGTCGCCAGCACCGACAACCGCAACTGGGAGCTGCTGCCCTCGCACCACGCCGCCAGCACGCCGGAGCGGCGCTTCAGCCAGAGCCGGGCGATCGCGCTCGACATGGAAAGCGCCACGATCGCGGCCAACGGCTTCCGCTTCCGCGTGCCCTACGGCACGCTGCTGTGCGTGAGCGACAAGCCGCTGCACGGCGAGATCAAGCTACCGGGCATGGCGAACCACTTCTACCGCGAGCGCGTCGACCAGCACCTGCGCATCGGCATCCGCGCGATCGAGCTGCTGCGCGAGGCCGGCGTCGATCAGCTGCACAGCCGCAAGCTGCGCAGCTTCGCCGAGGTGGCGTTCCAGTAGTCAGGGGCAGGGTCGCGCGGGCAGGCGCACGCCGAGCCTGAGTGCCTTCAGCGGCAGCATCGACGGGTTCGGTGCGAACCCGGCGCCGCTCGGCAAGAGGTCGAAGGGCACGACGCTCGTCACGCCGGTGGGCACGACATCGCCGTCGTCGAGGACGAACAGCGCGCCGTCGCGTTGCAGGTCTTCGGCGCGCACCCAGGGCGTGGCGCGGTCGGAGTCGAACACCAGGATCCGGCCGCCGGAATACAGCGACACGAGCCCGGCATCGAACACCGAGCCCTCCACGTAGCGTAGCGGGCAGTTCGTGGACTCTGCCCAGTGCGCGATGGCGGCAAGCGCAAGGCGGCGCGCCGGGTACATCGTGTCGATGCGGCGCTTGGTCAGTACCGCCGTGGGATCCTGGTGCTCGCTGGCGTACCACGCCAAGCTGGCGACGTGCACTGCGAGCGCGACGCAAACGAGGCGCTTCAGGTCGATCGGCCAGCGGCGTTCCCAGCGCCACGCGAGCCAGATGCTGAAGAACTGCAGCGCCTGCACGCCCCAGTGGTTGCGCAGGCTTGCGCCCGCCGCCAGCGCCATCACGACCAGCACCACGAGGCCTGCCCACAGCAGGCCGACCATCCAGGCCGACAGGTGAGGTGCGGTTTCGTCGGCCAGCTGCCCCGTCGGTTGTGGCCACATGCGCCCCCACGCCCAGCACAGCGCGATCGCCAACAGCGCCGGGGACCACAACCGCACTTGGTTCGCCGCGAACGATACGATGAAGCCCAAGCGCTGGCGCAGGCCCGACGCCTCGATCGCTTCCGACGCATAGCGCAGCGTGCTGAAGTCGTGCTGCGCGACCCAGATCGCGTGCGGCGCGCACACCGCGAGCATCGCCAGCATCGCCAGCACCAGCCCACCCCACTGCGCTGGCCTCTTCACCCGACCCGCGCCGACGAGCGCGAGCAGCAGCCCGGCCAGCGGCACCAGCGCCTGGTACTTGGACAAGATCGCGGCGCCGGCGGCCAGGCCGGTCGCGAGCCACCAGAGCGGCGCCGTGCGCCGTGCCCGGCTCGCGCGCATTGCGCACCACACGGCAGTTGCAACCCACAGCACCAGCACCGTGTTGTGGTTGTAGAGCTGCACGCGCTGCGAGAAGGTCATGTTCAACCCCCACAACACGGTGGCCGCAGCCGCCACCCGATCACCAACGAGCTCGCGCCCGATCAACCAGGTGAAGATCGCGGTGCCGAGCAGGCACGCGGTGGCGAGCACATAGGCCCAGTAGACCGACGGCCCGAACAGCTTGATGACCGTGCCGAGCAACCACGACGGCAGCGGTGGGTGCTTGTGGTAGCCGAGCTCCAGGCTCTGCGCCCAGTTGAACTGCTCGATGTTGTCGCCGAACTGCGCGGTGTTGAAGTACGCCGCCCACACCGCCCAGATCACCATTACGGCGAGGCCGACACCGACCGCGGCGAACGGCTTCAGGCCCGGCGCGCTGGTGGCGCTGCTGGCGGGCTGGGTGATCGAGGAGGTCACGCGTGGTGTTACTGAATGTGAAATCGGCATTTTAGTGGGGCGGCGCTGTCGCGAGCACCGATTGCCGCGCTCGGTCCTATCCCTTAGGCTGTTTCTCACAAAGCAAGCCCTTCACTCCGGCACGCGATGCGACCGACGCGAGCGCGCCTCAAGGAGACAGCGTCATGCCGCAGCCGACCCCGCACGCCGAAATCCAGGCGATCCGAACCCTCGCGCTCGTCGGTCAGACGGGCGCGGGCAAGACCAGCCTCGCAGAGGCGCTGCTCTGCAAAGCCGGCGCGATCGGCGTGCCCGGCAGCCTGGAGCGCGGCACGACGGTGAGCGACTTCGATCCGATGGAGCGGCGCGCCCAGCACTCGCTGAACTCAGCGGTGCTGCACCTCACGCACAAGGGCGCGCGCATCCACCTGCTCGACACGCCGGGCTACCCCGATTTCGTCGGCCAGTCGATGACGGCGCTGGAGGCGGTCGACACCGCCGCGGTCGTGATCAACGCGAGCAGCGGCATCGAGATGATGAGCGCGCGGATGATGGAATGGGCCGCCGGCCGGCAGCTGTGCCGCTTGGTGATCGTCAACAAGATCGACGCGGTCGGTGTCGATCTGGCCGGGCTGGTGCAGAAAATCCAAGCGGCGTTCGGCAAGGAGTGTTTGCCGCTCAACTTGCCAGCGGCGGGCGGCACGAAGGTCGTCGATTGCTTCTTCAATCCGTCCGGCGAGGCGGATTTTTCATCTGTGGAGGCGGCACATCGCGCGCTCGTCGAGCAAGTCGTCGAGGTCGACCCCGAGTTCGTCGACCGCTACCTGAACGACGGCGACATCGACCCGCGCGAGCTGCACGCGCCGCTCGAAGAAGCGTTGCGCCAGGGCCACCTGATCCCGATCTGCTTCGTCTCGGCGCGCAACGGCGCCGGCGTGGCCGAACTGCTCGACGTGTTCGAGGCGCTGATGCCGAACCCGGCCGAAGGCAACCCGCCGCAGTTCCTGAAAGGCGAAGGCGCGAGCGCGAAAGAACTTCACGCCAAGAACGATCCCGCGCAGCACGTGATCGCGCATGTGTTCAAGATCACCGTCGACCCCTACGTCGGCAAGATGGGCGTGTTCCGCATCCACCAAGGCACGGTCACGCGCGACAGCCAGCTCTACATCGGCGACGGCCGCAAGCCGTTCAAGGTCGGCCACCTGTTCATGCTGCAGGGCAAGGAGCACGTCGAAGTGGTGAAGGGCGTGCCGGGCGACATCTGCGCGGTCGCCAAGGTCGACGAGATGCACTTCGACGCGGTGCTGCACGACGCCGCGGAAGACGACCACCTGCACCTCCGCCCGCTGCCGTTCCCCGAGCCGGTGCACGGCTTGGCGATCGAGCCGAAGCGGCGCGGCGACGAGCAGCGCATGTGGGAGATCCTGCAGAAGCTGGTCGACGAAGACCCGTGCCTGAAGGTCGAGCACGTGATCGCGACCAACGAGACCGTCGTCTACGGCCTCGGCGAGTTGCACCTGCGCACGCTGCTCGAACGCATGAATGAGGTCTACAAGTGCGAGGTCAATACCCGGCCGCCGCGCATCGCCTACCGCGAGACGGTGACGGTGCCGGCCGAGGGCCACCACCGCCACAAGAAGCAGAGCGGCGGCGCGGGGCAGTTCGGCGAGGTCTTCCTGCGCATCGAGCCGCTGCCGCGCGGCGCGGGTTTCGAGTTCGTCGACCAGGTCAAGGGCGGCACGATCCCGACTCAGTTCATCCCGGCGGTCGAGAAAGGCGTGCGTTCGGTGCTCGACTCGGGCGTCATCGCCGGCCATCCGTTGAAGGATGTGCGCGTGATCGTCTACGACGGCAAGTCACACAGCGTCGACTCGAAAGACATCGCGTTCGCGACCGCCGGCCGCAAGGCATTCATCGACGCGGTGAAGAAGGCGGGCCCGATCGTGCTGGAGCCGATCGTGAAGGTCGAGATCACCGCGCCCGAGCACAGCATGGGCGACGTGACCGGCGATCTCTCAGCCAAGCGCGGCCAAGTCAACAGTACGCTGGCGCTGGCCGGCGGCGTGTACGTGGTGAACGGGCAGGTACCGCTCTCGGAGTTGTCGAACTACCAGGCGCGCCTGAACGGCATGACCGGCGGGCAGGGCCGCTATGTGCTGGAGCTGAGCCACTTCGAGGCGGTGCCGCCTTCGGTGCAGGCCATGCTGGTCGGCCAGTACAAGGCCAAGGACGACGACTGACAGGCTTCGCTGGCCTTGGTCCTCAGAGGCCTTCGCGCATCGGCCGCGTGGCGGCGAAACCATCGGACAGCTCGGCCGGGCCGGTGGCCGCACCACCGCGGCGCAGCCGGTCGAGCTCGGCATACGCGGCGAGCAGGCGTTCTTCGGCGCGGGCGGCAGCGGCGCGCGGTTCGGCAGCGGCCGAATCGAGCTGGCGCTTGAAGCCGGCACGGGTTTGTTCGAGTTCGGTCTGGGCCCGCGATTGCGCGCCGCGCAGGCCGTCGACCACGGCGCTGTGCTGCTGCTTCAGCGCGTCAGCGGTACGCCGCACCTGGGCCTTCAATCGACGTTGGGCCAGCGCGGTGGCGCGGGTGAAGATGCCGGGCGCGACG
>JANXVK010000347.1 GCA_025351675.1 Rhizobacter sp. | reverse complement strand
CATCGCGGTCGACAAGATGGTCTACACCGCGCTGCTGAACGAGCGCGGCGGGTTCGTGAGCGACCTGACGATCATCCGGCAGGCGCCCGAGCGGTTCCTGATCGTCACCGGCTCGGCGCAGACCACGCGTGACATGGACTGGATCAACCGCCACATCGACCCAGCCGAGCACGCCTTCCTGACCGACGTGAGCGCGATGTTCTCGGTGCTGTCGGTGATGGGGCCGAAGGCGCGCGAGCTGCTGTCGCGCGTGAGCCCGGACGACCTGTCACCCGAGTCGCTGAAGTTTTCGCATACGCGCGAGATCGATCTCGGCTTCGCCCGCGTGCGCGCCGCGCGCATGAGCTATGTCGGCGGGCCGGGCTTCGAGCTCTACGTGCCGATCGAGATGGTGCGACACGTCTACCTCGCGCTGATGGCAGCCGGCGAGGAACTCAGCATCCGCAACGCCGGCTACTACGCGCTCGACGCGCTGCGCATCGAGGCTGGCCGGCGCGCCTGGGGCGCCGAACTCGGCCCCGACGAAACGCCGTTCGAGGCCGGCCTCGCCTACGCGGTCAAGCTCGAAAAGGCCGCCGGGTTCATCGGCAAGTCTGTGCTGCTGAAGGCGCAAGGCCAGCCGCTGCGCAAGAAGCTCGTGACGGTCGTACTCGACTCGGCATCGCACTACGCCTGGGGCGGCGAGGCGCTGCTGATCGATGGGGCACCGGTCGGCGAGTTGTCGTCGGTCGGCTGGAGCCCGAAAGCGAACGCCTGTGTCGCGCTCGCGTACGTGCGCGGTCAGGCCGCGCTGCGGCCTCACGCCGGCACGCGGGTGGCGATCGACTTGTGGGGCGAAGCAGTCACCGCGACAGCGTGGGACGCGTGGCCGCCGCGGGCCTGATCAGCGCATCGGCCAGGATCAGCGCCGCTTCGAGCGTGAACTCGCCGCGCTCGATGCGCGCCCGCAGCGCCGGCCGGTCGAGGCACTCGAAGCGCGCGACCTCGCCGTCCTGGTTGATCGGCGTCAGGCCGTCGGGAACGATCGCGACGAAGACCTCGATGTGCTCGACCATGTAGCCGTCGGCGACTGGTCGACGGACGATGATGCGGCCGGCGGCACGCAAATCGCACAGATCGGCGACGCGCAGCCCGGCCTCCTCCCAGGTCTCGCGCTCCAACGTCTGCGCATCCGACTCGTCGGCGGCTTGCAGGCCGCCCATCAAGGTGTCCCACAGGCCCGGGTCGGTGGCCTTGTCGAGCGCGCGCTGCTGGACCCAGATGGCGCCGTCACGTGTCAGGCCGACGAAGTGCACCGCGCGCGTCGCGATGCCGAGCGGCCGCACCGCGGCACGCTCGATCCGGGCGCGTGATGTGCCGGCGGTGTCGGCGACCGCCAGCAGTTCGCTGCGCCATGTCGAGCCAATGCCTTCGCGATGCAGCCAGCGCGCAATCAGGGCCAGCGCGGCGTCCGCATCGGGCTCGGCGGCGATGCGCCAGCCCAGTGCGTCGACGGCGATCGGCAGCGTCGCTGCCCGCATCGCGGCGGCCAGCGCCGGCTCGATCGAGCCGATCTGCGCATCGGCGAGCCACAGCGCGTCGCGCGGACGCGCGGGCGGCGCGTCCGCGCGCGCCTTCAGCGACAGCCAAACGGCCGCATTGAGCGCATCGAGCGTGTCGCGCGTCACGGTGGATCGGCCGCCGGCAGCATCGCCAGCAAGGCCGCCTCGTCGAGCACCGTGATGCCGAGTTCGGTCGCCTTCTCGAGCTTGCTGCCCGCCTCGGCACCGGCGACGACGAAGTGGGTCTTCTTCGAGACCGAGCCGCTGACCTTGCCGCCGGCCGCCTCGATGCGGTCCTTGGCTTCGTCGCGGCTCAGCGTCTGGAAGGTGCCGGTCAGCACGAAGGTCTGGCCGAGCAGCGGCTTAGGCGAGGTGTCGGCGGTGCCGTCGTCTTCCTTCCATGTGATGCCGCAGGCGCGCAGCTGCTCGACGATCTCGCGGTTGTGCGGCTGCGCGAAGAAGGTGTGGATGCTGTGCGCGACGATCGGCCCGACGTCGTTGACCTCGAGCAGCTGCGGCTCGGTAGCGATGAGCACGCGGTCGAGCTGGCCGAAGTGTTTGGCCAAGTCTTTCGCAGTCGTCTCGCCGACGTGCCGAATGCCGAGCGCGTACAAAAACCGGCCGAGCGTCGTCTGCTTGCTCTTCTCCAGCCCGTCGATCAGGTTCTGTGCGCTCTTCTCGGCCATGCGCTCAAGCGCCGCGAGGTTCGCGACGCCGAGCTGGTAGAGCTCGGGCAGGGTGTGCACGATGCCGGCCTCGACGAGCTGATCGACGAGCTTGTCGCCCAACCCTTCGACATCCATCGCGCGCCGCCCGGCGAAGTGCAGGATCGCCTGCTTGCGCTGCGCCGCGCAAAACAGGCCGCCCGAGCAACGCCAGTCGACCTCGCCTTCCTCGCGTGTGATCTCGCTGCCGCACACGGGGCACTTGCCGCCCAGTTTCTTGTACAGATCGAACGGCTGTGCATCGGCCGGGCGCTTCTCGATCACGGTGCCGACGATCTCGGGGATCACGTCGCCGGCGCGGCGCACGATCACGGTGTCGTTGATGCGCACGTCCTTGCGGTCGATCTCGTCCTGATTGTGCAAGGTCGCGTTGCTGACCGTCGTGCCGCCGACGAACACCGGCAGCAGCTTGGCGACCGGCGTGAGCTTGCCGGTGCGGCCGACCTGCACGTCGATGTCTTGCAGCAGCGTCGTCTGCTCCTGCGCCGGGGACTTGTGCGCCACGGCCCAGCGCGGCTCGCGCGACTTGAAGCCGAGCTGTTCCTGCTGCGCGCGGTCGTCGAGCTTGTAGACGACGCCGTCGATGTCGAACGGCAACGCGTCGCGACGCGCCGCGATCGCCTCGTGGAAGCGGACCAGCCCTTCGGGACCCTGCACGACCTGGCTGTCATCGTTGACCGGCAGGCCCATCTTCCTGAACGCCGCGCCGAGGCCGTGCTGCGTGCCCGGCACGGCCCAGCCGACAACCTCGCCGAGCGCATACGCGAAGAAGCTCAGCGGCCGCTTCGCCGCCTTGCCGGCATCGAGCTGGCGCACCACGCCGGCGGCGGCGTTGCGCGGGTTCACGAAGGTCTTCTCGCCCTTCGCGCCGCCCTCGATCAGCTTGCGCTGGCGCTCGTTCAGCGCCTCGAAATCGTCGCGCCGCATGAAGACCTCGCCGCGCACTTCGATCACGGCTGCCTGAACCGCGACGGCGCCACGCAGGCGCTTCGGCACGGTCGAAATCATGCGAACCGTGTGGGTCACATCCTCGCCGGTCTCACCGTCGCCGCGCGTCGCCGCCTGCACCAGCTCGCCGCGCTCGTAGCGCAGGTTGATCGCGAGGCCGTCGAACTTGAGCTCGGCGTTGTAAGCCAGCGCCGGCGCGTCGACGCCGAGCGCGAGCGCCTTGCGCACGCGGGCGTCGAACTTTTCGGCGCCGGTTGGCGTGGTGTCGGTCTCGGTGTGGATCGACAGCATCGGCACTTGGTGCCGCACCGGCGCGAGGCCGTCGAGCACCGCGCCGATGACGCGCTGGGTCGGCGAATCTTGGGTCTGCAACTCGGGGTGCGCCGCCTCGATCGCCTGCAGTTCCTGAAACAGCCGGTCGTACTCGGCATCGGGAATCTGCGGCGCGTCAAGCGTGTAGTACAGGTTCGCGTGGTGCTGCAGCTGCTCGCGCAAGGCAGCGGCGCGTCGGATGGGAGCTTTGTCGGGCATGGCCCGAAGTTTAGACAGGCTGCGCGACTCTCAGCTGAAAAGCCGCCGCGCGGCCGCCGTGCCGGCCGCCAAGTCGCGCCCTTCGAGCGCGCGGTAGAGCTGACCGAGCTCGTTGCCGATCGCTGCGAAGCTCTCGGTGCCGAGCGGGCGGCCGTGGTCGTCGACGACGCTCCCGTCCATGCCTTGCGCGAGCGCCTGCGCACTGGCTTGCCACGCGGTGAACGGCTGCGCCGCCGGGTCGGTCTGCGGCACATCGAAGCTCAGCGTCACCTCGCGCACCGCGGCCAGATTCGGGTCGTCGGCGAGCGCGGCCTGCGAGTCGAAGGTGAGCGTGAGCACCGGCGGCGCGCCCTCGTCGGCGGCCGGCAGCACGAGCCGGCCCGGCACGACGCCGGGCACGAAGCCGTGCCGCCCTGCGTGCTGCTGGATGTAGCCGACGCTCCACGCCGCTTCGCGCGCGCGCAGCCGCACCGCGAGCTGCGCGTCGTGCGCGCTCGCGAAGTGATCGAGCTCGCGGGCACCGGCGACGGCTTCGAGCATGTCGGGAAAGTCGGCCATCGCGCCGATCGCGTCGGCAAACGCCTGCACCTTCTGCACGAACTCGGAGTACTCGATCTCGTTCAGCGCACCGGTGCGGTTGGCCAGTTGCACGCCGGCCTGAAACTCGCCGTAGTGATGGCCTGCCGCGGGCGCCTCCCACTCGCCCACCTCGATGTTCAACCCTTCGATCATGAACGGCTTGCCGCCGGCACGGCGGGTGGTCGGCAGGTGCGCAATCGCCTGCGCACCGCCGATCGGCGCATCGAGTCGCAGCGTCGCGATCGAATCGATCAGCGCGTCGAGCTTCGGCGCCGCGCGCCGGCTCGCGCGTCGTTCCGGGGCGGGCGAGTGGAGTGCGGCGAGCACCGAGCCCGCGTCGGCATCTGCATCGGCGACCACAGCGCCGTCGCCCATCACCGGCTCGCGCGGCTCGGTGCGCTCGGGTGCGGGCTCGGCACGCTTCGGCCCGGCCTTGCGCGCCTGCCAGGCGCCGTGCGCGATCACGCCGGCGAGCACGACCCCGCCGAGTGAGGCCAACGCGATCGTCAAGGTGTTGCTCATGGCTGGTTTCCGTTCAGGCCGCTTCGGCGAGGCTCACGGCGGCATCCATGTCGACCGTGACGATGCGCGAAACCCCCTGTTCCTGCATCGTCACGCCGATCAGCTGCTCGGCCATCTCCATCGCGATCTTGTTGTGGCTGATGAACAGGAACTGCGTGGAGAGCGCCATCTGCTTCACAAGCTTGGCGTAACGCTCGGTGTTGGCGTCGTCGAGCGGCGCGTCGACCTCGTCGAGCAGGCAGAACGGCGCCGGGTTGAGCTGGAAGATCGCGAACACCAGTGCGATCGCGGTGAGCGCCTTCTCGCCGCCCGACAGCAGGTGGATCGTGCTGTTCTTCTTGCCCGGCGGCTGCGCCATCACCTGCACGCCGGCATCGAGGATCTCGTCACCGGTCATCACCAGCTTCGCCATGCCGCCGCCGAACAGTTCGGGGAACATGCGGCCGAAGTGCGTGTTGACCTGGTCAAAGGTGCTCGCCAGCAGGTCGCGGGTTTCGAGGTCGATCTTGTGGATCGCGTCTTCGAGCGTCGTCATCGCCTCGATCAGGTCGGCATTCTGCGCATCGAGGAAGGTCTTGCGCTCGCGCGACGCGGTGAGCTCGTCGAGCGCGGCGAGGTTGACCGCGCCGAGCGCGTTGATCTCGCGCGTGATGCGGTCGATCTCGCCTTGCAGGCCGGTGAGCCTGACGCTGTTCGCCTCGATGGCGGCCGAAAGCACCTCGAAGTCGACATTCGCCGCGACGAGCTGATCGAGGTACTGCGCGCCGCCGAG
>JANXVK010000641.1 GCA_025351675.1 Rhizobacter sp. | reverse complement strand
CCGGGCGCCTGGCGCCGCGCGGGCGCACGCCGTGAGCGTCGAGCGTTGCTCGCGGGCCGCCGCGCCGGGCCGCCCCAAGCAAGGCCCGACCCTCTTGGAGGGTCGATCGCCGTACGCGGCGATCGGGGTGTCGTCATGAGCTTCGAGGTCGACATCGACAAGACGGTGACGAGCGCGCGCCGCAGCTTTCGGCTGCGCGTTCAGTTTCGGACGAGCGCGAGACGCAGCGTGATCTTCGGCCCGTCCGGCGCCGGCAAGAGCCTGACGCTGCAGGCGCTCGCCGGCCTGCTCGCGCCCGACAGCGGCCGCATCGCATTCGACGGCGAGCCGCTGTTCGACAAGGCGGCCGGCATCGATATCCCGGCACGCCAGCGCGGCTTCGGCTACCTGTTCCAGGACTACGCGCTGTTCCCCCGGCTCAACGTGCGGCAGAACATCGCGTTCGGTCTGCAGACCGGCTGGCGCAACCCGGCGGCGCAGGTCGGCGGCGACGCGGTCGAGCGCTGGTTGCAGGCGTTCGAGCTCGGCGAGGTCGCCTCTCAGCGCCCGGCCGAGCTCTCGGGCGGCCAGCGCCAGCGCACCGCACTTGCTCGCGCGCTGGTGCACTCGCCGCGCGCATTGCTGCTCGACGAACCGTTCTCTGCCCTCGACCCCGAGCTGCGCGACCGCATGCGCGCCGAGCTCGACGAGCTGTTGCAGCGCATCGACATCCCCGTCGTGATGATCACGCACGACCCTGAAGACCTCGCCTGGTTCGGCGACGAAGCGCTGTACCTGCGCGACGGCGCGATCACCGTGGCACCGCCCGCGCCGGAGCGCCGCGTGTCGACGCGATTGCGGGCGATCTAGCCGTGCGGACTTCAGCGCGGGATCAGGCACAGCCGTGCAGGTTCGGGCCGCGCACGCCACCGGCCGTGCCCGCCAAGGCAGCCGGCCGCCCGATGGCCTTGGCTCGCGCAAGCGCAGACATGAACTGACATGCCAGCGAACACCACCGCGGTGACCGTCGGCGCCGAGCTCTGGCTCAGCCTCGATGGCCGGAACCTTGCTGGCGCGCGTCGCGTCGCGTTGCTCGCCGAAGTCGCGCGCGTCGGCTCGATCACGCAGGCGGCGAAGGCGGCAGGCTTCAGCTACAAGGGCGCCTGGAACGCGATCGACGACATGAGCAACCAGGCCGGCGAGCCGCTGCTCGAAAGAAAGCCCGGCGGCAAGGGCGGCGGCTCGACCCTGCTGACGCCACGCGGCGAACAGCTCGTGCGCAACTTCGAGCTGATCCGCCACGAGCACGCCCGCTTCGTCGAGCGCTTGAACCGGCAGGCGCACGGCCTCGTCGAAGATTACTCACTGATGGAGAGCATCGCCATGAAGACAAGCGCCCGCAACCAGTTCGCCGGCACGGTGCGCGTCGTGCGCAGCGGCGCCATCAACGACGAGATCGAGCTCGAGGTGATTGGCGGCCTGCGCATCATCGCGACCGTCACGGCCGAGAGCCGCAACGAGCTTGATCTCGAGATCGGCGCGAAGGCCTTCGCGCTGGTCAAGGCCTCGTCGATCATGCTGATGACCGAGGCCGGCGACGTGCGCCTGTCGGCCCGCAACCAGCTCGCCGGTACGGTGAGCCGCGTCGTGCCGGGCGCGGTCAACACCGAGGTTGTGCTGCAGCTGCCGGGCGGCGGCACGGTGGCCGCGGTGATCACGAACGCGAGCGCCGAGTCGCTCGGCTTGGCCGACGGCAGCGCGGCCACCGCGGTGTTCAAGGCGTCGAGCGTGATCCTCGGCGTGGCCGCCTGATGAGACTTGGAAGGCCTCTGTCGGTTCGAGCAGACGGCGGCGCGCTGAGTTAATGTCGCGGCTTTGCCGCCGAGAGCCCTCCACCGCATGCCCTCCATCATCTCCGTCGTCGGCGTCTCGAAAACCTACGCCACCGGATTCCGCGCGCTCGACCACATCGACCTCGAGATCGAGCAGGGCGAAATCTTCGCGCTGCTCGGTCCGAACGGCGCCGGCAAGACCACGCTGATCGGGCTGGTCTGCGGCATCGTGCGGCTCGACCAGGGCAGCGTGCAGGTAGCAGGCCTCGACATCAACGCCGACTACCGCGCGGTGCGCTCGATGATCGGCCTGGTGCCGCAAGAGCTGACGACCGATGCGTTCGAGACCGTCCGGGCGACCGTCTCGTTCAGCCGCGGCCTGTTCGGCAAGGCGCCCGATCCACTTATGGTAACCCAAGGTAAGCGGCATTTCCCGGTATGCCTTATTGCCCGACCGTTTCTCGATCAGCCATTGGTCGAATTTACCGTCGTTACGGGCGTTTACCTGGTTCCTCCAATCGT
>JANXVK010000636.1 GCA_025351675.1 Rhizobacter sp. | reverse complement strand
GGCAAGAAAGGCATCAGCGCGTTCATCGTGCCGACGAGCACGCCCGGCTACACGGTCGCGCGCATCGAAGACAAGATGGGCCAGCACGCGAGCGACACCGCGCAGATTCTGTTCGAGAGCTGCCGCGTTCCGGCGGCGAACCGGCTCGGCGACGAAGGGCAGGGCCTGAAGATCGCGCTCTCGGGGCTCGAAGGCGGGCGCATCGGCATTGCGTCGCAAAGTGTCGGCATGGCGCGCGCAGCCTTCGAGGCGGCGCTGCGCTATTCGAAGGAGCGGGTCGCGTTCGGCAAGCCGATCTTCGAGCACCAGGCACTGCAGTTCCGGCTCGGCGAGATGGCGACGCAGATCGAGGCGGCGCGCCAGCTGATCCATCACGCCGCGAGTCTGAAAGACGCGGGCGTGCCGTGTCTGAAGGAGGCCGCGATGGCCAAGCTGTTCGCCAGCGAAATGGCCGAGCGTGTCTGCAGCGCGGCGATCCAGGTCTTCGGCGGCTACGGCTATGTGAGCGACTTCCCGGTCGAACGCATCTACCGCGACGTGCGCGTGTGCCAGATCTACGAGGGCACGAGCGACGTGCAGAAAATACTCATCGGGCGCGCGCTCGCATAGCGCCGCACCGGGCCGTCAGCGTCCGGTCCAGCCGCCGCGGCGGTTGCCATCGCCCCAGTCACCGCGCCCCCAGCCGGCGAAGCGGCTGCCGTCGACGACGCTGCCTTCGCGGTACTCGAACATCCGTTCTTGTCCGCCGGCGCCACGGGTGTAGATGCGCAGGGTCTTCACGCGGCCTTCGTCGGGATCGACGCCGAAGGTCTCGTTCTCGAGGCGGAAGCGGCTGTCGCTGCGCGCGAGGTCGCGCAAGCGCTGGGTGACGTCGACATTGCGACGCGGCGTGCCGTACAGCGCTTGGACGATGCGCAGCTCACCGCTGTCGCCGCGGTTGCCGGCTCCGCCCCAGCCGCCGCGGTAACCGCTCTGGCCCCAGCGCCCGTCGCGCCAGCCCGCGAACTGCTGGCCGTCGACGGTGTCGCCCTCGCGGTAGTCGAAGCTACGGTTCTCGCCGTTCGGGCCGCGCGCGATGATGCGCAAGGCCTTGGTGCGGCCGGGGGCCGGATCACCGCCGAAGGTGTCGTTGCTGATGCGGAAGCGCTGATCGCTGCCGGCCAGCTCGCGCAGGCGGTCGGTGACGTCGACATTGCGGGCCGCCGTGCCGTAGCGTGCCTGCAGGATGGTGTACGCGCCGCTGTCGCGCGGCTGCGCCTGCGAGAGCGTCGACCATGCCGCGAGCGGCGCGGCCGCCGCGGTCAGGGCGGCGAAGGTCCAGCGGCGCCGTGAAACTGTTCGTTCTGTCATGACAAGCGCTCCTCTGTGGCTGAATCAGCTGTGCTGATGCTACGCTGCATACGCGCAGAGCGGCCGTCGGACAACGCTGCGAGACGGTATTCTTCGCGGATGACATCTTCAGCCCCGACCGGCATCCGCGCCCTCGTGTTCGACATCTTCGGCACCGTCGTCGACTGGCGCGCATCGATTGTTCGAGAAGGCGATGCGCTGTCGGCGTCGCGCGGGCTGCGCGTCGACTGGCCGGCGTTCGCGGATGCCTGGCGCGCCGGCTACCAGCCGGCAATGCAGCGCGCACGCAGCGGCGAGATCGCGTGGACCAACGTCGACGGGCTGCACCGCGTGATCCTCGACGCGTTGATTCCACGCTTCGGCCTGGACGCGCTGACCGAGGCCGAGCGCGATCAGCTGAACCGTGTCTGGCACCGGCTCGATCCGTGGCCCGATGCGGTCGGCGGCCTCACGCAGCTGAAGTCGCGCTACGTGATCTCGACCCTGTCGAACGGCAACATCGCCCTGCTCGTCAACATGGCCAAGCGAGCCGGCTTGCCGTGGGACTGCGTGCTCTCGGCCGAGATCATGCGCCACTACAAGCCCGATCCCGAGGTCTACCAGGGCGCGGCGGCGCTGCTCGGTGTCGAGCGCGGCGAACTGCTGATGGTCGCGGCGC
>JANXVK010000616.1 GCA_025351675.1 Rhizobacter sp. | reverse complement strand
CACGTTTCCGCAGACCGACGCGCTGCTGCTGATGCTCGTCGGCGCTGCCTGCGGGCTGCTGGCCGGGGCGGTTGTGGGCCTGTTCATGGTGCGCTACCGCGGCATCTTCTTCGGCATGCTGAATCTGGCGTTTTCGATGGTCCTGTTTTCGGTGCTCGGCAAGTTCGGCGGCGTGACCGGCGGAACCGACGGCCTGCGTTTCGACCGACCCACGCTCGCCTTCGTCCACCTGGAACGCGACGGGTTCGAGACCGCGCTGCTCGGCGTCGCGCTGCTGTGCGCGCTGCTCGCCGGCCTGCTGGTGCAGCGTTACTTCCGCTCGGTGCCGGGACAGGCGCTGGCGGCGATCAAGACCAACGAGACGCGTCTCGAGTACCTGGGCATCTCGGCCAAGCGCGTGTTCTGGGGCGGCTACGTGCTGTCGGCCGCGCTGTGCGGGCTGGGCGGCACGCTGTTCGCGCTGACGCAGGGACTGGTGACGCCGGAGATGGGCTACTGGGTGCGCTCCGGCGAGATCGTGTTCATCGCGATCCTCGGCGGCTCGGGGCATGCCGTCGGTGCGTTCATCGGCGCCTTCGTGTTCGAGTTCGTCAAGCTCTACGTCGCTGCCTGGCTCACCGGCAGCTGGCAGCTCGTGCTCGGGCTGATCCTGCTGTTCATGGTGTTCGCAGCACCGACCGGCATCTTCGGCCTGATCGAGCGGCGGCTGCGGCCGGCGGGTGCGGGGGAACGGACATGACCGCGGCTTTGCTCTCGACCAAGGGGCTGTCGCTGTCGTTTGGGGGCGTGGTCGCGGCCGATTCGATCGACTTCGCGCTGCACCCCGGCGAGCGCCTGGCGGTCGTCGGCCAGAACGGCGCCGGCAAGACGACCTTCATCAACATCGTCACCGGCTACCTGAAGCCGACCTCGGGCCACGTGTACTTCGCGGGCCAGGAGATCACCGGCCACTCGCCGCGCGACATCACGCTGCGTGGCGTGGGCCGCTCGTTCCAGCTGCCGCAGGTGTTCGGCGAGCACACGGTGCGCGAGTGCCTGCTGATCGCCGCGTCGGTCAAGTCGCGCCGACCGGGCGGTTTCTTGCGACCGCTGGCGCAAGCGGTCGATGCCGACGCCGTCGACGCGACGCTCGAACTGCTGCAGCTCGGCGCCCGCGCGCACGACCTCGCCGGCGCGCTGCCAGAAGGCCAGCGCAAGCTGCTCGACGTGGCGATGGCGCTGATGGGAAAACCGCAGCTGCTGATCATGGACGAACCCACCAGCGGCGTCTCGACCGACGAGAAGCATGGCCTGATGAAGGTGCTGATGCGCGCGCTCGACGAGCGCAAGGTCACGAGCATCTTCGTCGAGCACGACATCGACATCGTGCGTCAGCATGCCACACGCTTGGCGGCGTGGATCGCCGGCAGAATCGCCGCCGACGGCCCGCCCGAGCAGGTGCTGGCCGATCCGGCCGTCATCCGCAACGTGATCGGCGAGTGACCAAGACATGACGCCATGCTGAGCTTCGAATCCGTCTCCGCGACGATCGCCAACGTGCAGGTGCTGCGCGGCATCACGACGCAGTGGCAGCGCGGCGCCACGGTGGCCATCGTCGGCCGCAACGGTGCCGGCAAGACGACGCTGCTGCGCCTCGTGATGGGCTTCATGCCGAAGCACGCCGGCCGCGTGCTGTTCGACGGCCAGGACCTCGCCGCGGTGCCGGCACGCGAACGCGCGAGCCTCGGCATCGGCTACGCGCCCGAAGACCGCGTGCTGTTCCCGAGCTTCAGCGTCGAGGGCAACCTGCGCTTCCCGTGCGAGGTGCTCGGCATGACGCGCCGCGCGGTCGACGACCGGCTGGCCGAGATGCTGACGATCGTGCCCGAACTGGAACCGATGCTGCCGCGCTCCGCCGCCGCGCTGTCAGGCGGTCAGGGCAAGATGGTGGCGCTCGGCCGCGCGATCATGGCCGGCACGAGGCTGGTGCTGCTCGACGAACCCTTCCAGGGCCTCGCGCCGGTGCTCGCGACGCAGTACGGCACGTCGCTCCAGCGCCTGATCAAGGCGCGGCCGGAGCTCTGCATCGTCATCACCGAATCGAACCGCGGCCTGCTCAAAGACATCCCGACCGAAACGCTGGTGCTCGAACGCGGCGAGCTGCAGCGCAGCGACGCAGCAGCAGCGCACTGAACCCGTCGACACGCTTCATCCCCAGACATCGAGGAACCCCCATGAGACTCCAGAACAAGGTCGCCATCGTGACCGGTGCCGCCAGCGGCTTCGGCGCCGAGATCGCGCGCCAGTACATCGCCGAGGGCGCTAAGGTCGCCGTCGCCGACATCAACGAAGCGGGCGCGAGGGACATCGCTGCGGCGCTCGGCGCAAACGCGATCGCGGTCAAGTGCGACGTCACGAAACGCGCCGACATCGATGCGCTGGTGAAGGCCACCGTCGACGCCTTCGGCAGGCTCGACATCGTTGTCAACAACGCCGGCTGGACCCACAAGAATCAGCCGCTGCTCGATGTCGACGAAGCCACCTTCGACAAGGTCTACGACATCAACGTCAAGTCGATCTTCCACATGGTTCATGCGGTCGTGCCGATGATGCGCAAGCAGCGCAGCGGCGTGATCCTGAACATCGGCTCGACCGCCGGCATCCGGCCGCGCCCGGGCCTGACCTGGTACAACAGCTCGAAGGGCGCGGTCAACCTGATGAGCAAATCGCTCGCGGTCGAGCTTGGCCCCGACAACATCCGCGTCAACGCGATCTGCCCGGTGATGGGCGCCACGGGCCTGCTCGAATCGTTCATGGGCATGCCCGACACGCCCGAGAACCGCAAGAAGTTCATCGCGACGATCCCGATGGGTCGCCTGTCGGACCCGAAGGACATCGCGCGCGCCGCGGTCTACCTCGCCAGCGACGACGCGGCCTTCATCACCGGCGTCGAGTTCCCGGTGGACGGCGGCCGCACGGTTTGATTCGTCCACCTCCACTGCATACCCCGAAGGCCTCCCGTGCACGATCACACCCCCTCCTTTGCCGCGCGCCGCGCACTGCTGACCGCAGGTGCCCTGCTTTCGCTCACCATCGCCTCGGCGCCGGTGGCGCGGGCGCAGGCACCCATCGTCATCAAGTTCAGCCATGTCGTCTCACCCGACACGCCCAAGGGCAAGGGCGCCGAGCGCTTCAAGCAGCTCGCCGAAGAGCGCACCAAGGGCCGCGTGAAGGTCGAGCTCTACCCGAACAGCCAGCTCTACAAAGACAAGGAAGAGATCGAGGCACTGCAGCTCGGTTCGGTGCAGATGCTCGCGCCGTCGCTGGCGAAATTCGGCCCTCTCGGCGTCAAGGAGTTCGAGGTCTTCGATCTGCCCTTCATTTTTAAAGACACGTCGTCGTTCCGCGCCGTCACCGACGGCCCGGTCGGCGCCACGCTGTTCAAGAAGCTCGAACCCAAGGGCATCCTCGGCCTGGCCTACTGGGACAACGGCTTCGACATCATGAGCGCGAACAAACCGTTGCATAACGTGGCCGACTTCAAAGGCCTGAAGATGCGCATCCAGAGCTCGAAGGTGATCGATGCCTACATGCGCTCGCTCGGCGCGATCCCGCAGGTGATGGCGTTCAGCGAGCTGTACCAGGGGCTGCAGTCGGGCGTGGTCGACGGCACCGAGAACACGCCGTCGAACGACTACACGCAGAAGATCTACGAGGTGCAGAAGCACATCACGGTCTCGAACCACGGTCACATCTCGTACGCGGTGATCGTCAACAAGAAGTTCTGGGACGGTCTGCCGTCCGACATTCGCACCACCCTCGAAGGTGCGATGAAGGACGCCACGACCTACGCCAACGCGATCGCCGAGACCGAGAACAAAACGGCCATGGAGAAGATGCGGGCCAGCGGCAAGACCACGATCTACACGCTGACACCGGCCGAGACCGCCGAGTGGAAGAAGGCGATGTACGTGGTCCACAAAGACATGGAAGCCCGTGTCGGCAAGGAGACGATCCAGGCCGTTTACAAGGCAGCCGGGTACGTCGTGCCGAAGTGAGGGCCTGATCCGGGCGCGGCGCGATATGCTTTAAGTCGACCCCACCCACGTACACGACGACCATGCCGCAGCCCGCGCCCGAACACGCTCCAAATCCGATCGCCCCCGACCGTTGTGACGTGCTCGTGATCGGCGGTGGCCCCGCCGGCTCCACCGTGGCGGCGCTGCTCGCGCAGCAGGGCCGCCAGGTCGTGCTCTGCGAGAAGGCGCAGCACCCGCGCTTTCACATCGGCGAATCGCTGCTGCCGGCCAATGTGCGGCTGTTCGAGAAGCTCGGCGTGCGCGACCAGGTCGACAGGATCGGCATGCCGAAGTTCGGCATCGAGTTCGTCTCGCCCGACCACGACCACCGCGCATACGTCGAGTTCACCGACGCCTGGGACAAATCCATGCCGCAGGCCTGGCAGGTGCGCCGCTCCGAGCTCGACGAACTGCTGTTCCGGAATGCGGCCGCGCGCGGCGCGACGACGGTCGAGAACTGCCGCGTGCGCGATGTGGCCTTCGATGCCGAGGGCGCGACGGTGCGGGCCGAACTCACCGACGCCGACGGCCAGACCGTGCCGAAGCAATGGCGCGCCCGCTTCGTCATCGACGCCTCGGGCCGCGACACGCTGCTCGGCAACAAACTGAAGATCAAGCAGAAGAACCCGAAACACAACAGCTCGGCGCTGTTCGGCCACTTCACGAACGCCGAGCGCCTGCCCGGAAAGCAGGCGGGAAACATCAGCATCTGCTGGTTCGCGCACGGCTGGTTCTGGCTCATCCCGCTGGCCGACGGCACGACCAGCGTCGGCGCGGTCTGCTGGCCCTGCTACCTGAAGACCCGCACCAAGCCTTTGCGCGAATTCTTCGCCGACACGATCGCGCTCTGCCCGGAGCTTGCGCGGCGCCTCAAGAACGCGACGCTGGTCGACGACGCGGTGCACGCGACCGGCAACTACTCGTACCTGAGCACCCACGCGACCGGCGACCGCTACCTGATGCTGGGCGACGCCTACACCTTCATCGACCCGATGTTCTCGACCGGCGTCTACCTCGCGATGCACAGCGCGTTCGAGGGCGCCGAGCTGGTCGCGACCGCGCTCGACCGCCCAACCGAGTTCGCGACGGCGCGCGATGCGTTCGAGGCAATGATGAAGAAGGGGCCGAAAGAGTATTCGTGGTTCATCTTCCGCGTCACGAACCCGACGATCCGCGAGCTGTTCATGCACCCGCAGAACCCGTTCCGCGTGCTGGAGGCGCTGATGTCGATGCTCGCCGGCGACATCTACGGCAAGACGCCCATCTGGGGTTCGGTGCGCATCATGAAAGCCGTGTACTACCTGACCTCGCTGCGCCACCTCGGCCGCACCATCGGCGGCTGGCTGCGCCACCGCCGCAATATCCGCGACATGGGGATGCTCAACGGCGAGACGATCCTCAAGGCGAAGTAGGGGCTGTGCCCTGAACCAGCGCGATGCGGCGGCGCAAGCGCTCGACCTCATCGGTGGCGCCGACCTGCTCGGCGCGCTTGAGCTGCACGCCGAGCCACGCGAGCAGCGGGCGGCGCCAGCCTTGTTCGGAGGCGGTGTCGATTGCGAGCGCAATCAGCGGCGGGTCGGCGCGGCCAGCCTCGAACTGCACCCCGGCGGCAATCAGGCGCGCGAGCGGGTCGGCGATCGCGGCCGGCGCGACGCCGCGGTGCGCTTCGGGCAGCAGCGCCGCGTCGGCAGGCGCCGCCTTCGCCACCAGGTAGTCGGCATACGCCCGCTCGGGCGCCGCGGCATCGGCGCGCAGGGGCTCGAAGCCGGCGCACGGGCCGAACACCAAGCTCGCGACCTGTGCCGCGCAGTGCGAGAGCTCAACGCGCGCGAGCAGGTCTGCGCGGCCGCTGCGCGCGACCTCGCTGCGCGCCCGCGCGAGCTCGGCGGCGTCGAT
>JANXVK010000607.1 GCA_025351675.1 Rhizobacter sp. | reverse complement strand
CGATGATCGAGATGTTTCAACGAACCGGTTTCGCCGTCGTGCAAGGCATCGGCCGCATCTTCGAGGAACCGGGACGTGAGGCTTTCCTTCCCATCATCCGGATGATGGCGAACGCCGCGAACGCCAACCCGGAGCTGGCAGAGAGCGACGCGCTGCCAATGCAGTTCGTCTTTCGATGCGTCCCGGAAGCAGGTACGCTGAGCGCTTCGCCGCGACCAACTTAGAGAAGCTTGGACCTGTAGCGCAGCGCGAGAAGCTTGCGCTGCAGCGTGCGTCTGAGCACCTCGGTGACCCATTTGACGGTGGGCCGTACAGGACGCGCCGCGGCAAACATCTCCGGAAATCTGGCGGAGAACTGCTGGTACACGTTCGCCTGAACGGGCTGAGCGAAGGTGTGCAGAACCCCCCCTTTCGTCGGGCAACTGTCCCACGCGAAAACCGGGTCCTTGTGCTTGACGCCGAGGGCCACGCGATCGAGCGTCTTGGCGTGCTTGCCGATGAATGTCCGGTTGTACTTCTGGAAGGCTTCGTTGCTCGAGAAGTTGGCGGCCGAGTCGTGAACGACAGCGATATCGTTGCACACTGCCAGCTTGCAACCGGCCAGAAATGCGGAGTAGGTGAAGTCCGCGTCGTAGCAGTGAAATCCGTCGAAGTTCGCTTGATCGAACGACACCTTGTCCAGCACAGTGCGATTAACCGCGAAGAACAGGCCATCGAGCATCTTCATGTTGCCCGACGCGGTGCGCCCCTGACTGGCGGCAACCCCATAGTCGAAAAACATCACCAAGTACTCGTCTTTTCCTGGGTGCGCCACCTGCCCGTGAAGATACGGCGCGCTGGCACGCGTCCACGCGCCCTCGACGACCACGTCGGTACCCGCCACGCCGACAATCTCAAAGTTCGTCAAGTGAAACTTGAGCTTCCTGACGAAATCGGACGACAGAATCTCAATGTCGTCGTGCGAGAAGACAAGTATGTCGCCGGCGGCGTGTTGAATCCCTCTATTGTAGCCTTCGCAAAGAGATATCGCATCATGAATGCCGATAATCTCATGGGGCTCCTCACCCATCAACTCTTTATAGTTCTTTGTGATTTTTGTGAACTTGGTCGGATCAACACTGCAAATAATGACAGAAATCATCAGCAAGGGCTCTCGCAACTGTTTTATACGGGCATTAGAGAGCTCGCATCCAAATCATCGACGGCTAGCGAATTGATCAAATGAAGCCGTTATGGCTACGGCAAGTATCGAGCTGCGTCGGCATTGACGGTGGCATTGGCAAGGGCATGCTGAAGCATCGGCCTGATATCGCGTTGTGAGAAAGCTGCGAATCCTACCTCCTCCAGTCGAAGCCGGGCGGCCTTGTCGGAAGCGAGATTCAGACAATCCTGCACGAGTTCAGATCCTGTCGTCTGGTGAATTCCGGAACGAATATCGACCTCTATCGACGTATCAGATTCAATCTCTGCCACCACTGCCTTTTGGTTTGCAAGCAGATAGGAAACGCGAACAAGTTCAAATATCTTAGAGTGGCTGTACATGTTGATGTTCACGACGATTTTCGATCGCCCAATGAGCTCATCACGCGCTTTACCATACAGACCGCAAACAAAAATGGAGGTAAGACCGCAAAGAGAGAGCCAGCGGAACGCTTCCAGTCTGTTCGCTCCCGGAGCTCCATATATCAGTACGTCGATGTCCTGAACTTCGGGCCTTGCGATGCGACGCAAGATGGGCGCATACCCAATCGGCAGGATGCGCACATCTGATGCACCCAGCGTCGACCAGAACTGCAAGTTCTCGCTGCTGTAATCCCAGATACGACAGGTCTTCGCGGTCGCTCTGAGTGACGGCTTCACGTTGTCTAAAGCAAGACCCTTGTTTTGCTCCAAGTTATAAACAATGGTTTCTGGAGGTAATTCGGTAACCGCTTCGGGCGAAAGCATTTGAGCACCAAATATTATATTTGTTGCGCGGGACGACAGTTGGTTCAAGCCGTAGTCTGCAACATGTCCAAGTTCGCGCAAGCCCCACTGCAGGGTATCAATGACCTCCTTGTAACCGTTGAGGCCATGCTTTGTCTTATCTGGGACAATATGCGCGAGGTGGAAGTGCATGGTTAACCTTCGCAGCGAGCACTCAGTTGCCCTATTCGTTGAAACATGACGTCACGAGTGAACGATGACGGAGAGCAGGTCGTTTCGCGGTGGGAAACACTTACTGCAATCGTCTTCCATTGCATCCGAGCTCCGCTTTCCTTTGTACGCAAGGCAATGAATCGTGTACGCCATGTCCTCGGCGACCACCGCTGTGGCGAAGCCGGCATCGTTGACCTGCGTGGCGAGGCTTCCGGGGGTAAATCCGGTCTTGTGGGCCATGTAGAACTGACCCGCTGCGATCGCAGGGCGGTGCCCATAGATCATGTCGATCGCTGCGATCGGGCCGGCAGGTGAGATGTACAGCGGGTCCATCAGGTTGCCTTCTGCCACCGCTTTGGCGACAGCCTGCATGTTGGGGCAGCGAATGATGGCGAGCCCGTCCACACGAAGCACGCGGTTGAACTCATATAAGGCTTTCAACACTTCGTGCGGGAACACATGTTCGATGTTGTGGGACGAATACACGGCGTCGACCGACTCGTCGGCGATCAACGCCATGTCGAGGATCGTGCCGACCACATCCGGTTGCACATCTTGGTCGATGTCGAGGCGTATTTCTTGCCAATCGCCTGTCTGGAAAAAAGCCGGAAGGCTGTTCAAGCGTGCCGGCCCGCAGCCCACGTGGAGTACCTGCTGCATCTGCTGTTCCTTGATTTGTGTCTGCTGCACCTTGAGTTGCGCGCAGCGATCGTGCCTAGAGGTGTCAGATCGCCTTCGCGCCCTTCTTGCTCTTCGAGAGATGCACCAGCAAGCCTTCGGTCGCTACCGAGATGAATTCCTCGGGGTAGCCAAGTTCCTTCAGCCGCCAGCGGAACGAGTTCGCGAGCGCGGCGCGTTTGACGAAGCTGATGCCCTTCGCCGCTTGGAACGCGGCCGCCTTCGAGTAGCTGCGCTCCAGGATCGTCGTGACCCGGTTGGCCGAGATCACGTTGGCGGCGTTGAGCATCAACTTGGGCGGCAGGTCGCGCAGCAGGCTGTCTGCCAGTTCGTCGGCGAACGCCTTGGTTTCGGCGGTCGAGAAAACCGAGAAAATTCCCATCAGTCAGCTCCTTGGTGCAAGGGGTTCGCCATCATGCGTGGCCGCCCGCTTCGTCGGTGTAGAAATTTGCGAGCAGCGGCACAGCATGCGTGGGTGACGGCAGCAGCACCGAAGCCCCGGCCACCGTCGACGTGTCCGAGGTGTCCGCAACGCCGTGGCGCTTCTGAAACAGCGTCGCGCAGTCGTGCCAAGTCCGGCCGACGCGTCCTGGCGACTCCAGCCGCGCGACACCGAGCAACGGCGCGGCGCCCAGCCGCAAGCCTGCGGCATGCACCCGGGCGAACCAGTCCAGCTCGGCCAACCCGTGTTCGCCGTCGAGTTCGGTGTCGAACGCCAGCCGCTTGAACACCGTCTTGCGGGCTGCGAACAGACTGTCGTCGAGCACCGCCAAGCCAGTGTGCAGGCGCCGGTGCGTCGGTCCGTAGACCGACAGCGAAAGCCCGCCGACCGGGCCGAAGTTCGGCAGCACGGTCGCGCCGTGCGCGTCCGGAAAACCGGCGTCGAACCAGCGTGTGCCGGCGAGCCGGGTAGCGCCGGCGCAGCCGACGACGTCCAGCGTCTCCAGCGCGTTCACCAGTTCGGCCTGGAACTGCGACGCGAGGATCATCACCTTCGCCCGCATCAGCACGACGATCTCCGCACGCGCCGCCCTGATCGCCTCCGCATACCCGGCGACGCGCCACTCTCCCCGCGTGCGAACAATGTCATACCGGCCGGGTGCCAGCACCGCCGCGAGGTTCGCCTCGATCTCGGCGAAGCGCGCGTCGTCGTCGCAATGCACGACGATCGAGATGAACGGCAGCGGTGCCGAAGCTGGCGCAGCCGCTTGGCGCGGCGTCGGCGGCCAGCTCAAAGCGGCCGCCCGGTAGATCTCGACGTGCAGCCGCCCCAGCGCGTCGAGGGGGGCGTCGAGCAGGGCAGCCGTCTGTTTGTCGACATCGGCATAGCGCGCGCGCAAGAGATCGAGTCGGGCTTGGTTGATTTCGATGCCATGGCGGTCCACATCGGACGGCAGCAGGTCCAATGCTTCGGACAGGATGACGTGCGCGTCTTCCACGTGACCCTTCTGCTCGAGAAAACCGCTCTTGACGATGCGTGCGCCGACCGACGCGGGATAGTGAAGCAGGCAGTAGTCGATGATCCTCACCGCCGCCTGCTGTTGGCCCGACTGCTGGACGAAGGTCGCGCGACGAATCAGCTCCTTCTCGGGCAGCACCGGCGTGGCCGGGCGCGCGGCGGTGTCGGTGCCAGCATGCCTCGCCTCGAGCGCCTCGGTGCAGGCCTGTTCGAACTCGCGGGCATAGAGCGCGCCGCTGCCGAGTGGCGTCGAGAGCATCCTGCTGCGCAGTTCGCTGCGCAGCTTCACGAGCCGCGGCGTGTCACGGGCCAGCGTCACGGCGGCGCGCACGTAGTCGGCGTCGGTGCGCGTGACGAGGTCGTTCAGCCCGAGCGTGTGCAGCATTGAGGCGCCCATGCGCGAAATCAGCGCCTCGCCTTCAAGCGTGACGATCGGCACGGCCATCCACAGCGCGTAGCAGGATGTCGTGCCACCGTTGAACGGATGCGTGTCGAGAATGATGTCGATGTCGGCGTAGGCCGCATACAGGTGCTGCGGCTCGTCCGGGGGCACCAGGCTAACGCGCGCCAAGTCGATGGCGGCTGCCTCGAGCCAGCGCAGGATGCTGGTCTTGGCCTCCTCGTCCTTGAACGTGATCGCCTTCAGCATCAGGCGGCAATCGGGCAGCTCGCGCATGATCGCCGCCCACGACAGCAGTACCCGCCGCGAGATCTTCGAGATGTTGCCGAAGCAGCCGAAGGTGACATACCCGTTGCGCAGCACCGGCGCCGGCGCCGGGTCCGGCGTGTCCTCCAGCGGGTTGAAGCACCAGAACGAGGTCGGCAGGCGCATCAAGCGCTCGGTGTACAGGCGCTCGGCGCCGGCCGGCGCGGTGCG
>JANXVK010000602.1 GCA_025351675.1 Rhizobacter sp. | reverse complement strand
CCCGACGACGAGCCCCTGCACGCGGCCACGGCCGCTGCCGCGGCCACTGCCGACCTCCGGCCGCGGCGCAAGGGCCTGTACATGCTGCCCAACGCGATCACGTTGGCGGCGCTGTTTTCGGGCTTTTACGCGATCGTGATGGCGATCAACGGGCGCTTCGAGCTGGCCTGCATCGCGGTGTTTTGCGCTGCGATTCTCGACAGTCTCGATGGTCGCGTTGCGCGCATGACGAACTCGCAGAGCGCGTTCGGCGAACAGATGGACAGCCTCTCCGACATGGTCAGTTTCGGTGCCGCGCCGGCGCTGATCGTCTACATCTGGGCGCTGAAGGATCTCGGCAAGGCGGGATGGATTCCGGCCTTCGTCTACATCTCCGGTGCGGCGCTGCGGCTGGCGCGCTTCAACGTCAATATTGGCATCGTCGACAAGCGCTTTTTTCAAGGCCTGCCGAGCCCAGCGGCGGCGGCGATCGTGATCGGCCTGATCTGGGTCGTCGATGATGCGGGCTTCAAAAGCGTGTCGCAGATTCCTTCGCTGGCGTACACGGCATTCGCGGTTACGCTGTTTGCCGGGCTGTCGATGGTGACGAACGCGCCGTTCTACAGTTTCAAGGTCGTCGGTTCGCGGCGCACCGTGCCGTTCATCGTGATCGTCGCGATTGCGCTGGCGATCGCACTGGTCGCGCTCGACCCGCCCAAGGTGCTGTTCGCGATCTTCTGTGTCTACGGTCTGTCGGGCTACGCAATCTATGGCTGGCGCCGGATGAAGGGCAAGCGCGCGAGCGTGATTGCCACCTCGACCGACGATCCCGACGAGCAAGGGTTGCACCGCTGATCCGGGCGCGACCTCTCGTGCTACAGTCTCCGGCATGACATTCGTGCCGGCAATTTCGCTGCTGCTACTGCTAGGGGAACCACGGGTTCGCTAGTCACGCACGTCCACACGTTCTGATTTCAACGGCCCGTATGCAACCTGCAGCGGGCCGTTTCTCTTTGTTCGATGCTGCAGGTGTGAACCCACCGGAAACACCACCATGTTGAAGCAACCGCAGCAGAAGTACCGCGCCTTCGCCCCAATCAACTTGCCCGACCGGCGCTGGCCAAACGCGGTGCTGACGAAGGCGCCGATCTGGCTCAGCACCGACCTGCGCGACGGCAACCAGGCGCTGATCGAGCCGATGGACATCGCGCGCAAGCTGCGGATGTTCGAGATGCTCGTGAAGATCGGCTTCACCGAGATCGAGGTCGGCTTCCCTTCTGCCTCGCAGGTCGAGTTCGATTTCGTGCGCAAGCTGATCGAGGAGAAACGCATCCCCGACGGCGTGGCGATCCAGGTGCTGAGCCATGCGCGCGAGCCGCTGATCGCGCGCAGCTATGAAGCGCTGAAGGGTGCAAGGCGGGCGATCATGCACATCGTCAACCCGATCGCACCGATCATGCGTCGCGTCGTGCTCGGGCTCGATGAAGACGGCATCGTCGAACTCGTTCGGCGCGAGGCCCACTTCGTCGCCGAGTGCGCTGCGCGACAGCCCGAAACCGATTGGCGCTTCGAATACTCGCCCGAGATGTTCTCGAACACCGAGCTCGCGTTCAGCAAGCGCGTAGTCGATGCGGTCACCGACGTCTGGAACGCGCGCCCGGATCACAAGTGCATCGTGAACCTGCCGACGACGGTCGAGAACGCGACGCCGAACGTGTTCGCCGACATGATCGAGTGGATGGACCGGAACATCGAACGCCGCGACGGCGTGATCCTCTCGGTGCACCCGCACAACGACCGCGGCACCGGCACGGCCGCAGCCGAACTCGCGCTGATGGCCGGCGCCGACCGTGTCGAAGGCTGCCTGTTCGGCAACGGCGAGCGCACCGGCAACCTCGACATCGTGAATGTCGCGCTGAACCTGTACACGCAAGGCGTCGATCCGGGCCTCGATCTCTCGGACATCGACGAAGTGCGCCGCTGCGTCGAGCACTGCAACCAGCTGCCAGTGCACCCGCGCCACCCGTATGCCGGCGACCTGGTCTACACGTCGTTCTCGGGCTCGCACCAGGATGCGATCCGCAAGGCCTTCGCGGCCCGCCGGGAAACCGACATCTGGGAGATGCCGTACCTGCCGATCGACCCGAAGGACCTCGGCCGCAGCTACGACGCGGTGATCCGCGTCAACAGTCAGTCGGGCAAGGGCGGCATCGCCTACCTGCTCGAAAGCGAGTACGGCCTCGAATTGCCGCGCCGCCTGCAGATCGAGTTCAGCCAAGTCGTGCAGAAGGTGATGGACGCGCAGGGCAAGGAACTTTCGGCGGCCGACATCTGGGGCATCTTCGAGCGCGAGTACGCGACGAACGATCACGCCCGCGCCCAGGTCTCGCACCCGGTCATTGCCGAGCAGGGCGACGGCACATCGCAATTGCGCGCCGAGGTCACCCTGGCGCGCCAGACCTTTCGTGTCGAAGGCCGTGGCACCGGCCCGATCGACGCGTTCGTCGATGGGCTGGCGGCGCACACCGGCACACCGCTTCGGGTGCTCGGCTATCACGAGCACTCGATCGGCAGCGGCGCGGATGCGCGCGCAGTCGCGTATGTCGAGCTGCGCATCGCCGAGGCGCAAACCCTGTTCGGCGTCGGTCTCGACACCAACATCGTCTCGGCCTCGTTGAAGGCGATCGTCTCGGGGCTGAGCCGCGCGCGTGGCGTGGCCGTCAACACCGCAGCGCAGACCACGCTCGCCTAACATCACACCCAACATCAGGAGCACACCATGGCCGACAAGCTGATCATTTTCGACACCACCTTGCGTGACGGCGAGCAATCGCCTGGCGCCTCGATGACCAAGGACGAGAAGCTGCGTATCGCGCGCCAACTGGAGCGCCTCAAGGTCGATGTGATCGAGGCCGGTTTCGCGGCCTCGTCGAACGGCGATTTCGAGTGCATCAAGGCGATCGCGCACGCGATCAAGGACGCCACGGTCTGCTCGCTCGCTCGCGCCAACGATCGCGACATTTCACGCGCCGCCGAGGCGCTCGCCGGCGGCAACTCGACCCGCATCCATCTGTTTCTCGCGACCAGCGCACTCCACATGGAGAAGAAGCTGCGGATGACGCCAGACCAGGTGTTCGAGCAGGCGAAACTTTCGACGCGCTTCGCGCGCAACCTGAACGGCGATGTCGAGTTTTCTCCCGAAGACGGCTACCGCTCCGACCCCGACTTCCTGTGCCGCGTGTTGGAGGCGGTGATCAACGAAGGCGCGACCACGATCAACGTGCCCGACACCGTCGGCTACGCGATCCCCGAGCTCTACGGCCGGTTCCTGCTCGACCTGCGCACGCGCATCCCGAACTCCGACAAGGCGGTCTGGTCGGTGCACTGTCACAACGACCTCGGCATGGCGGTCGCGAACTCGCTGGCCGGCGTGATGATCGGCGGCTGCCGCCAAGTCGAGTGCACGATCAACGGGCTCGGCGAGCGCGCCGGCAACTGCTCGCTCGAAGAAGTGGTGATGGCGGTGAAGACGCGCCGCGACTACTTCAACCTCGACATCGGCATCGACACGACCCAGATCTTGGCGGCCTCGCGCCTGGTCTCGCAAACCACCGGCTTCGTGGTGCAGCCGAACAAGGCGGTGGTCGGCGCGAACGCGTTCGCGCACGCCTCGGGCATCCACCAGGACGGTGTGCTGAAGGCGCGCGACACCTACGAGATCATGCGTGCCGAAGATGTGGGCTGGGCCGCGAACAAAATCGTGCTCGGCAAGCTCTCGGGCCGCAACGCGTTCAAGCAGCGGCTCAAGGAACTGGGCATCGAGATGGAAAGCGAGGCCGAGATCAACGCCGGCTTCGTGCGCTTCAAGGAACTGGCCGACCGCAAGAGCGACATCTTCGACGAGGACATCATCGCGCTGGTGATGGACGAATCGGTCACCGCCGAGCATGAGCATTACCGGCTGCTGGCGCTTTCGCAGCGCTCCGAGATGGGCGAGAGGCCGCACGCGAGCGTCGCGTTCGCCGCCGGCGAGATCGAGCACCACAGCGAAAGCGACGGCAACGGCCCGGTCGACGCGAGCCTGAAGGCGATCGAGTCGAAG
>JANXVK010000600.1 GCA_025351675.1 Rhizobacter sp. | reverse complement strand
ATCGCACTGCGACTGCCGCCGAGCCAGGCTGGTGCGGCGCTGTTGCCGGCGGGCATCGTGCTCGCGCTGACGATCCCGATTGCGGGCCGACTCACCGACCGGCTGCCGTTCGGCCGCCTTGTCGCGTTCGGCCTGACGCTGCTGGCGGCGTCGTTCCTGCTGATGGTCACGGTCGGACCGGCGAGCTCGCTGTGGTGGATCATCGTGTGGGCCGCGATCGGCCGCGTCGGCCTCGGTTTTGTGCTGCCGTCGCTCAACGTCGGCGCAATGCGTGGCCTGCCCGACGGCTTCATCTCGCAGGGCGCGAGCACGATCAACTTCATGCGCCAGCTCGGCGGCGCGGTCGGCATCAGCCTGGTCGGCATCGTGCTCGAATGGCGGCTGCAGGTGCATGGCGCCGATGCCGTGCGCGCGTTCCACGAGACCTTCGTGCTGATCGGCCTGATCACGGCTTGCGCCGTGATCGCGGCGCTGCGCATGGCCCCGCCGGACGCTCTCACGGCTCCAGCGCCGCCGTGACGCTGCGCAGCCGCGCTGATCAGGGTGTGGCTTCAGCGCACCGACCGTCATCTCGATACTGCCCTCATCCGGGCGCAACGGATAACCGCGCGGTCAGTGCCTAGAATTGGTGCGCTCCCCTGAATCTTCGCTCCGGCCCGCGCACCCATGAACCTCGGCATCGACAACCTCCCGTCTGCGTGCGACGTGCTCGTGATCGGCGCCGGCCCGGCCGGCAGTGCCGCGGCGATCACGCTTGCGCGCGCCGGGCTCGATGTGGTGCTGGTCGACCAGCACGCCTTTCCCCGCGACAAGGTCTGCGGTGATGCCCTGATCCCCGACGCGCACCACGCTTGCGCCAAGCTCGGCGTGCTCGACGAGGTGATGGCGCAGGCGCAGGCGAGCGGCTTCGTCGGCTGCATCGGGCCGCGCGGCGGGCGCGTCGATGTGCCGGGCTTGCTCGCGGTGCTGCCGCGCAAGCAGCTCGACCTGATCGTGTGCCGTGCCGCGGTCGCGGCCGGCGCGCGCATGTTCGCGCCGGCGCGCTTCACGGCTCCGATCGAAGCAAGCGGCCGGGTTGTCGGCGCCACGCTGCATCATGGTGACATCACGCGCGAAGTGCGCGCGCGCTGGGTGCTGCTCGCCACCGGCGCGGTGCCGCAGGCGCTGCTGGCCGCGGGCATGTCGAGCCGCCACACGCCCAGCGGCGTGGCGCTGCGCGGCTACGTTCGGTGCGACGCGATGGTCGGCCGCGTCACCGCGCTCGAGATCGTCTGGCACCGCGCATTGGCGCCCGGCTACGGCTGGATTTTCCCGTGCCGCGACGGCGTGTTCAACATCGGCGTGGGGATCGCCGACAGCCACAACGAGCACAAGGACGGCAAATTGACCAAACGGGAGGTCAACCTGCGTCAGGTGATGAACGATTTCCAGAAGGTCTACGAACCGGCGCGCGAACTGATGCAGGGCGGCACGCTTCTCGGGCCGATGAAAGGCGCGCCGCTGCGTTGCACGCTCGAAGGCGCGCGCTACACGCGGCCCGGGCTGCTCGTGATTGGCGAGGCCGCGGGCAGCACCTATTCGTTCACCGGTGAGGGCATCGGCAAGGCCTTCGAGACCGGCATCCACGCGGCCGAGGCGGTGCTCGCCGGCGGCGCGAAGCTCGAGGCCGACGCCGCCGTGGACACACGCGTGCGCGCCGACTACGAAGCCCGGCTGCTCACGCTGAAGCCGCGCTTCGACCTCTACCAGCGCGCCAACATCGTGAACCGCCACCCGTGGCTGGCCGACCTGCTGATCTGGCGCGCCAACCGGAGCCCGCGCACCGTGCGGCGCATGAGCGGCGTGCTCAACGAGACCAGCAACCCGGGCAACCTGGTCAGCGTCAAGGGCTTCACGCGGCTGTTCCTCGACCGCGGCTGACGCGCGCGACGCCCATGTGCCAGCTCCTCGGCATGAATGCCAACACGCCGACCGATGTGATGTTCAGCTTCACCGGTTTCGCGACCCGCGCCGAAGAGCACAAGGACGGTTTCGGCATCGCCTTCTTCGAGGGCGCCGGCGTGCGCCTGCTGGTCGACGCACAGAGCGCGCGCAGTTCGCCGGTGGCCGAGATGGTGCGGCGTTTTCCGATCCACAGCCAGAACATCATCGCCCACATCCGCAAGGCGACCCAAGGCCAAGTGACGCTTGCGAACACGCACCCGTTCGTGCGCGAGCTGTGGGGCCGCTACTGGGTGTTCGCGCACAACGGCGACCTGAAAGGCTTCGCGCCGCGCCTGCACGGCGCGTTCCGCCCGGTCGGCGAGACCGACAGCGAGCGCGCGTTTTGCTGGCTGATGCAGGAGCTCGCGAAGGCCCACGCCAGCGTGCCGACGATCGCCGAACTCACGGCCACCTTGCGCGAACTCGCGCCGGTGCCGGCCGCGCATGGCACGTTCAACTTCATGCTCGGCAATGGCCAGGCGCTGTGGGCGCATTGCTCGACCCATCTGCATCACATCGTGCGCCAGCACCCGTTCGCGCGCGCCTCGCTGCAGGACGAGGACGTGACGGTCGATTTCGCCGCGCACACGTCGGCCAGCGACCGGGTCGCGGTGATCGTGACCGAGCCGCTGACGAAGGACGAGGCTTGGACGAAGTTCGCCGCGGGCGAGCTGCGGGTGTTCGTCGACGGCGCGTTGCTGGGCGCCTGAGCCGGCGGTTCGCAGCGCCGGCAACCCGATTCCGGGGGCTCGCAGCCGCGATGAAATCGGTCACACTGTGAGATTGCACTTTTTCGCGCCGAACCGCCGCCCGCATGCCCACTGCCCTGATCGCCGATGACGAGGAAGCGGCGCGCGCGCAACTGCTGATGGCGCTGGCGCAGGCTTGGCCCGAGTTGCGGGTGGCCGAGGAGTGCGTGAACGGCGTCGATGCCTGGGACGCGTTTCTCGAGCACGAGCCCGAGGTCTGTTTTCTCGACGTGCGCATGCCGCGGCTGACCGGCATCGAGGTGGCGCAGCGCATCGGCGCACGCGCACACACCGTGTTCGTCGCCGCCCATGGCGACCATGCCTTGGCGGCGTTCGACGCCGGCGCGGTCGACTACGTGCTGAAGCCCGTCGATGCCGAGCGCCTCGTGCAGGCGGTCGCGCGCGTGAAGGCACGAATGGCCGCGCCGAGTGCTGCGCCGGCCGATCTGCAGCAGTTGCTGGGCCGGCTCGTCGGCCAGGTCCGCAAGCCGGCGCCGCTCGACGTGATCCAGGCCGGTGTCGGCAAGGACGTGCGGGGCGTGCGGGTCGAGGACGTGGTGTATTTCGAGTCCGACAGCCGCCACACCCGCGTCGCGTACACGGACGCTCAGGGTGACGGCGAAGTGTTGATCCGCACCCCGCTGAAAGAGCTGGTCGCGCTGCTCGACGCGGCGCAGTTCTGGCAGATTCACCGCTCGATCATCGTGAACCACCGCTACATCGCCAGCGCCGTGCGCGTCGACGACGGCAAGATGGTGCTCAGCTTGTGCGGCCGCAGCGAGAAGCTGCCGGTCTCGCGGCATTTTCAGGGTCTGTTCCGCGCGCAGTGAGTGCGCCGCGGGGCTTCACAAAGCAAAGAGACGACCTCCCACATGACCACGCCCGCCACGCCCAGCCCCCGCTTCGACACCTTCTACCGCTTTGAGGCACTCACGCGCCTGCTGTTCGACTACGCCGATGCGCACCCCGAGCTGGTCTCGGTCGCGTCGATCGGCAAGAGCTTCGAGGGCCGCGACATCTGGGTCGCGACCGTCACCAACACCGCCACGGGCCCGGCCGCCGACAAGCCCGCGTTCTGGGCCGACGGCAACATCCACGCCGCCGAGCTCACCGCCAGCACCGCGGTGCTGTACTACCTGCATCAGCTCGTCACCGGCTACGGCTCCGACAGCCAGGTCACACACCTGCTCGACACGCGTGTGCTCTATCTCTGCCCGCGCCTGAACCCCGACGGCGCCGAACTGGCGCTGGGCGACAAGCCGCGTCACATCCGTTCGAGTACCAGGCGCTATCCGTACGACGAGGATCATGTCGATGGCCTGACGGTCGAAGACGTCGACGGCGACGGTCGCGTGCTCTTCATGCGCATCCCCGACCCGCACGGCGCCTACAAGAAGTGCGACAGCGAACCGCGCCTGATGGTGCCGCGCCGGCCCGGCGAATTCGGCGGCGAGTACTTCCGGCTGATGCCCGAAGGAACGCTCGCCAACTACGACGGTCTGACGATCCAGGTCAACAAGGACCCCGAAGGGCTCGACCTGAACCGCAACTTTCCGGCGTTCTGGCGCCAAGAGTTCGAGCAGCAGGGCGCGGGCGCGTACCCGGCGAGCGAGCCCGAGGTCAAGGCGATGGTCGACTTCGTGCTCGCGCACCCGAACATCGGCGCGGCGATCAGTTATCACACCCACAGCGGCGTGATTCTGCGGCCGATGGGCACGATGGCCGACGACGACATGATCCCCGAGGATTTGTGGTCGATCAAGCGCTTCAGTGCGCTCGGCACCGAGCTCACCGGCTACCCGGCCGTGAGCATCTGGCACGACTTCAAATACCACCCGAAAGAGACGATCGGCGGCACGCAGGACTGGCTCTACGAGCACCTCGGCGCGCTGTTCTGGGTGGTCGAGCTGTGGGGCCCGAACAAGGCCGCCGGCATCACCGACTACAAGTGGATCGACTGGTACCGCGACCACCCGGTCGAAGACGACCTGAAGCTCTTGAAATGGAGCGACGAGCAGTGCGCCGGCGAGGCGCACGCCGACTGGAAGCCCTTCATGCATCCGCAACTCGGGCAAGTCGAGATCGGCGGCTGGGACAAGATGAACTTCTGGCGCAACCCGCCGCCGCATTTGCGCGAGCGCGAGGTCGCGCGCTTCCCGGCGTGGATGAACCAGATCGCGCTGAGCCTGCCGAAACTGGAGTTGCTGCGCACCGAGGTGCGTGCGCTCGGGCCGGATACCTGGCGCATCCGCTTCGCGGTCGGCAACAGCGGCTGGCTGCCCGTGTACGTGAGCAAGCGGGCACTGGCGCGCAAGGTCGTGCGCGGCGTGATGTTCGAGATCCACCTGCCGCCCGGCAAGGCCGAGGTCGCGCTGGTCAGCGGCACCCCGCGCATCGAAGGGCCGCAACTCGAAGGGCACGCGCCGAAGGCTTCGCTGCAGGCGTTTCTGCCGAACCGCGAGGTCACGGGCGATCGCGCCGTCGTCGAGTGGGTGGTGCGCGGGCCCAAAGGCACGCGCCTGGCGTTGACGGCACGGGCGGAGCGGGCAGGCGTGGTGCGGACGGAGATCGTGCTGGATTGAGTGTTCTTCGGTCGGGGCCGGCGGCCTCGCGCGCTGCGGCGCAGGCACCCCGTGACGAGCGCCATCTGCCTACAGAACGCCGTCCGACTCCGTGTCAAGATCACCGCATGAAGATATTCACCAGTCTGTTCCGCGGCATCCATGCGTTGATGGCCGGCCTCTTCGCCTGCGGCGCCCTGATGCTGATCGCGATCTCCGCGCGCATGGGCTGGCTCGCGTTCGCGAACGGACTGGACGGCGCCGCGGCGCAGCAAATCATCGAGGCCGTGGGTTTGCTCGCGGCGGCTGTCGTGGCCTTGCAGATCGCCGAGACCATCGTCGAGGAAGAGATCGTGCGCGACGCCGACATCAGCGCGCCGACACGGGTGCGGCGATTCCTGTCGCGGTTCATGGTCGTGGTCGTCGTCGCGCTCGCGATCGAAGGTCTGGTCGCCACGTTCAGGGCGCTGCATGAAGACCCGGCCCAGCTGCTCTTCGCCGCGGCCTTGCTCGCGGCGACCGCGTTGCTGCTGGCGGCGTGGGGCGTGTTCGTGCACCTGAACCGCTCGGCCGAAGAGCTGGAACCCGAGGCGATGGAAGACGCGAAGCGCGAAGACAAGAAGCTGAAGTAACGCACGCCGCGGCGCGCACCGGGTCAGCCGCCGAGCTCGTCGCTCGACGCCGCCCGCGGCAGCACCGGCGCCTCGCTCATCGCGGCGCGCCACACCTTCTTCGGCAGAAACGTGCGCAGCTGCTCGATCGCCTTGTCCATCAACAACGGATGCAGCTCGTGCGCGATGCCGGGCAGCACATCGGCGGTGACGTCGGCACCGAGCTCGACCAGCGTCTGCGCCGAGTCGATCGCCGCGGCCGCCGGGATCACCGTGTCGGCGATGCCGTGGAACAGGTGCACGGTGGTATCGGCCGGCCCATGCGCCGGGGCGGTCGCGTGGCGGCCCGAGAACGCGAGCACCCGGCCCGCGAGCATCGGCTCGGCCTGCACCGCTTCGAGCGCCATCACCGCGCCCTGCGAGAAGCCGGCCAGCGCGGTGCACTCCCAGCTCATCTCGAAGCGTTGCTGCATCGCGCGCACGGTCGCGATGAACGCGGGCAGCGCGTCGGCGACGCGGCCGGGGCGGTTGTCTTCGTCGATGCGGCGAATCGAGAACCATTGTTTCGCGTCGGTCTCGCCGATGACGGCATCGAACCGGTCCGGCGCATTGATGCACAACACTGCCGCTTGCGGATACTCGCGGATCAGCCGCTGCGCGAGCGGCAACATGCTCTCGGCCGTGGCGCCGACGCCATGGAACAGCAGATAGAGCAAGTCGGGCGGCCCTTGTTCGGGCAAATGGGCGAGGGCAGAGGTGTGCATGGTGGCATGAATCGGTGGGCGAACGCGCCAAGTGGACCACGCCTCGGCGACGCGGGCAGGCGCGCGCCGAAATGCCGCATCAAATACCGCAAAATCGGCTCGCCCTTTCGCGGGGCTTTCGGGACTCTTCTCAGGAGACGGTTTGGAGCTTTCGATCAACGGCCAGATGCGCACGCTTGGCCGTGAGGCGGTCGCGCCCGACATGCCCTTGCTGTGGGCGCTGCGCGATGTGCTGAACATGACGGGCACGAAGTTCGGCTGCGGTGTGGCCGCGTGCGGTGCCTGCACCGTGCAGGTCGACGGCGCCGCGGTGCGCGCGTGCGTGACGCCGCTCGCGAGCGTCGCCGGCAAGCGCATCGTCACGATCGAGGCGCTCGGCAGCGCCGCCCAGCCGCACCCGCTCCAGGCGGCGTGGATTGCCCACCAGGTGCCGCAGTGCGGCTACTGCCAGAGCGGCATGCTGATGGCGGCGGCGGCGCTGCTCGCGAAGACCCCGAACCCGAACGACGCCGACATCGACGCGGCCATCACCAACATCTGCCGTTGCGGCACCTATCCGCGCATTCGCGAAGCCATCAAGACGGCGGCCGCGGCGATCCGGGCGACGAACGCGCCGGCCGCCAGGCCTGCGGTGGTGAGGGAGGCATGAAGCGCCGCACGCTGATCCTGAGCGGCCTCGGCGCCGCCACCGCCCTCGTCGTTGGCTGGGGCGTGCTGCCGCCGCGCGGCCGGCAAGGCGGCGCCGACACGATGCCGGTCGTGGGCGGCGAGGTCGGCCTGAATGGCTGGATCAGGATTGCGGCCGACGACGGCCACGTCGTGCTCGCGATGAACCGCAGCGAGATGGGCCAGGGCGTGCACACCGCGCTGGCGATGCTGGTTGCCGAAGAGCTCGACATCTCGCTGGCCAAGTTGCGGCTGGTGCAGGCCGGCCCCGAGAAGCTGTACGGCAACGTCGCCGGCTTCGTCGCGTCGCTGCCGTTCCACCCGGCCGACAGCGAGCCCGGCCACGAGACTCGCGTCGTCAAGACCGGGCAGTGGGTGATGGCGAAGCTCGCGCGCGAACTCGGCATCAACATGACCGGCGGTTCGTCGACCGTGGCAGACGCGTGGGACGTGCTGCGCTTGGCCGCCGCGACCGCGCGCGCGCAACTGCTCGGCGCGGCCTCGCTCGAATGGAAGCTGCCGGTGGCCGAGCTGAGCGTGACGAACGGCGTGATCAGCCACCCGTCGGGCCCGCAAGGCCACTACGGGCTGTTCGCGAAGGCGGCCGCGGCCACGCCATCCGGCGAGGTGATCCTGAAGACCGCGAAACAGTGGACGCTGATCGGCACGCCCGCGCCACGCATCGACCTGCAGGCGAAGATCGACGGCACGGCGCAGTTCGGCATCGACGTTCGGCTGCCCGATCAGCTCTACGCGGTCGTGCGCCACGCGCCTGCGATCGGCGGCAGCTACGGCGCGGTGAACGTCGATGCGGCGCTCAAGCTGCCCGGTGTCGAGCGTGTCGTGCGGCTCGGCACGTATGCCGGCTCGACCGACGCGCTCGCGGTCGTCGGCAAGACGTATTGGCACGCGAAGCAGGGCGCGCAGGCGCTGCAGGTCGAATGGCGCGTGCCGCCGGTCGGCGTGGTGAACAGCGTGGCGATCGATCAGGCGCTGGAGCGCAGCGCGCGCGAAGCGGCCACCTCGGAAGGCGGCTTCGTGTTCCATGGCCGTGGCGATGTACGGGGCGCGGCGAAGAACGCGGCGCGCAACGTCGAACAGGTCTACCGCGCGCCCTGGCTCGCGCACGCGACGATGGAGCCGATCAACTGCACCGCGCGCGTCGCCGACGGCAAGGTCGAGGTCTGGGCGCCGACACAGATGCCCGGCGCGGCGCGCGCCGCCGCGGCCCGCGCGGCGGGCGTGCATGAAGACGCGGTCACCCT
>JANXVK010000581.1 GCA_025351675.1 Rhizobacter sp. | reverse complement strand
GTTCGGTGGCGGTCATTGCATGTGCTGGCCGCCGTTGATGGCGATGTTGGCTCCGGTCACGAAAGCGGCCTCTTCCGAGGCGAGGTAGATCACCAGCCCCGCCACTTCTTCCGGCTTGCCGAGCCGCCCGACCGGGATCTGCGGCAGGATCTTCGTGTTCAGCACTTCTTCGGGGATCGCCGTCACCATCTTCGTGCCGATGTAGCCCGGCGAGATCGTGTTGACGGTGACGTTCTTCTTCGCCACTTCGAGCGCCAGCGCCTTCGTGAAGCCGTGCACACCGGCCTTCGCGGCCGAGTAGTTGGTCTGGCCGAACGCGCCCTTGCTGCCGTTGACCGAGCTGATGTTGATGACACGGCCCCAGCCGCGCTCGACCATGCCGTCGGCGACCTGCTTGGTCATGTTGAACAGGCTGTCGAGGTTGGTGCGCATGACCGCGTCCCAATTCACCTTGTCCATCTTCTTGAATGTGGTGTCGCGGGTGATGCCGGCGTTGTTCACCAGGATGTCGACCGCGCCGACCTTGCTCTGCACCTCGGCCACCGCCCTGGTGCACGAGTCGAAATCGGCGACGTCGCAGGCGACCGCGGTGATGTCGTAGCCGTTCTTCTTCATGTTGGCGACCCACTGGCTCGACTTGGTGTTGCTCGGCGAGAAGGTCACGACGACCCTGTAGCCGGCGTCGACCATCTTGGTCGAAATCGTTTCGCCCAGACCCCCCATGCCGCCAGTGACCAGAACCACGCGTTGTTGTGCCGTCATTGTTGTCTCTCCTTGGTGTGAACTGCGAATGGGTTCGGAAACGGTCGGACGCCGGAGCGTCCGGCCAGCATGTGTGTCTCGTGCAGGCTGAGTTCTTTTGCGGATTCGCCGGACTCGACGCCGCCTGCGTTCGTCAGTTCACGCCGCATGCGGCCCGCCGTCATGACGTGGCAGAGCGGCTTGCGGGCAGGAGGAGCGTTGTCCATGGGCGGTCGGGAGTGAAAGCAGATGCGGCAATCCGATGCCGCAGTGTCACCGCGGCGCGCACCGCCGCGCAAGAGGGGTTCCACAGACGCGCCGGTGATCAGCCGGTGCGATCGAGGTTTGACGCGGGTCAAGGCCGTGCGCGCGGCGCGACCGTAGATTGAGGGGTGCCACGACACACTGCATCCACCCACGCCGCCTCGACGCTCGACGATCCGGCGACGCAAGCCGGCTTCACGTCGTGGTCGACTGCGCCCGGCGGCGAGCAAATCGGCACCTCGCGCCTGCGCCTGTCCGGCCTGTATTGCGCTGCCTGCGCCGGGCTGATCGAGCAGTGGCGCGACCTTCGCACCCGGCGGCGTGTTCGGCCGCGAGGTCTGGTTCGATTCGCTGACGATGTTCGTGTGCTTCCTGCTCGCCGGGCGCTGGCTGCCCTTGCGGGTGCAGCACCGCGTCGCCGCCGCGCTCGAAGCGGCCTGCGCCCGGCTGCCCGCCGACGCGCGGCGTGCCGAGGCCGACGGCCGCTTTACGCCGGTACCGCTCGGCGAGCTGCGCATTGGTGACCACGTGCGCTTGCTCAGCGGCGAGGCCTTCGCGCTGCCGGTGCGCTGCCGGTGCGCTCGGCCGGGGCGCTGCTGATCGGCGCGTCGGGCTTCGCGCTGGCGCACGGGCTGGGCGACGCGGTTGCGGCCGTCAGCGCGGCCGCAGATGTCTGAGGCGCCGTTAGCCGTCCGGCGGCAACCAAGCGCCGCCCAGACCCTTCGGAATGCGCTCGAACAACTCTTCTGCAGAGACCGCCGGCGCGAGGTCGAACACCTCCTCAAGCACTTGCGCGAGTTCATCGGCCGATCCGATGCGGCGCACCTGCGCAGCGCCGTCCGCGGGCCGCAAGGTCAACTTGTCGTTGAGCAGGCCGGCCCGCAGTTCTGGCGTCAGCCGTTCGAGCCGCAGGTTGTGGCGGAAGATCGAGCCCGGGTGCGTGGCGGTGAACCAGTTCAGCGGCTCGTAGTCGACCGGGCGATACGCCTCAGGCGTGAAGCGATAGACCGGCGTCCAGCCCGCCGGCAGTTCGGCTTCGAGGCTGAACACGTCGCCGTTCTGCGCGATGCGCTCGGTGCCGCCGGGGGTGCGCTGCACGAGGCCCGGCACGAATCGCAACGGTGCACCCAGCAGGTGGCCGCCGAAGCCGACGTCGACCAGCCACGCGTCATCCGGTGACGCCGGCAGCGCGACTTTCAGCAGCATGTGGCTGCGCGCCCGCACCGGCGCACCGGGGGCGGTCATCCACACCACCCAGGCCGCCAGCGACGTGACCTGCATGCCGAGTTCGAGCAGCGCGAGCCGCAGCAGCGCGTTCTGCTCGTAGCAGTAGCCGCCGCGCCGCTGGTCGACCAGCTTGGCTTGGAGCGCGACCGGCGCCAGCAAGGGCACGCGGCCGAGCAGCACATCCATGTTCTCGAACGGGATCGCGGCGGTGTGGCCGGCGACGATCGCGCTCAATGCATCGAATGTGGGCGTATGCGGGCCGCTGTAGGCGATGCGACGAAAGTAGGCGTCGAGGTCGATCATGCGGCCGATTATCGAGTCGCCCGCTCTGTCGCATCCGCCACTTGGTTCAGACTCGGCACGATACGCGCGGCGCCGCTGCGAGGGCAGCTTCTCGATGCCGCGGTGGCGAACGGCACTCGCGGCGTTCGTCAGTTCGTCAGTTCGGCAGCCGACCTTTCGACTCGCGCGCCAGCGTGGCGCGGCAGGCGGCGCGCACCTTGTCGTCGACCTGCGATTCGCAGCGCACGGCCGCATCGTCGACGCTGCCCGAGGCAGACGTCGGGCGCGTGATCACGCGCTCGTCACGCTTGCCGGGGGGCGGCGGCGACTTGCCGAACGGGATGCTGATTTGTGGCGTGACCGGGCGCTCCGGCCGCAGTTCTCCGGGCACGGTCGCGCGGTTGCCGATTTCGACCGGCGAGCGCAGACGTGGCCCCGCCACGGGCGCCGAGGCTGGCACCGAGGCGCCGGAAGCCGGCACGTCGGCCGCCGCCGGCGGCACGTTCGGCTGGGCCAGTGCGAGGTGGGCGGCAAAGGCCAGCGCGCACGCAACGACTGGCGCCGCGAGGGTCTGGAGGCGGTGGGTGGTCATCGGGTGTCCCCCTGTTTCTTCTGCATGACGCAACGCCCGGTTGCGAACGCTTGCATCCTGCGCTCGCCGCCGCGCGCGCGCTGTAGGACGAGCCGCTGTTGCGCTATCGGCCGCAAGCGGCGTGCGCCGCCGCCGCGCTCAGTGGCGTCGCGCGTCGGCCGGCAGTGCCACGCCGGCACTTTCGAGCGCGCGCGCAACGCTGCCGCGCGTGAGCGGTTTGACCAGCGGCTCGCCGAGCCCAGCCAGTGCGGCGCGCACGCGGTCGGTCGGCTCCAGCTGCGCCGTGGCCAGCAGCACCGCAGGACCGGCGTGCGGCCAAGGCGCCGGCAGTGCCCGGATCTGCTGCAGCAGCGCGACTCCGCCATCGTCGAGCGCGATGTCGAGAAAGACCGCGGCGAACGGTCGCCGCGTGAACTGCGCCGCAGCCTGCCCGACGGTCGCGACCGGATGCGTCTGGAAGCCGAAGCGTTCGAGCAGCTCGCACAGCAGCGCGTTGGCGTTGCGGTCGGGATCGAGCACGAGCGCGTCGCGCAGCGGTGCGACGGCTCCGGGCTCGGCACGATCGCTGGCGAACCGCGCTTGGCGCGCCCTGACGCGGGCCGCCGCCTTGGCGGCCGCTTGCGGCGCCGACACGCTCAGCGCCGGCGGGATCACGGCGGCGGCTTCGATCGGTGCGTGCGGCCGCGAGACGATGTCATGGAGCGTCGGCAACCCCTGCCGCGGGCCTGGTCGCGTGGGCGCACCGTCCTCGGCTTGGCGCGTCGTCAGTTCGTCGAGCGTGCGCAGGATGCGGGTCGGGTCGATCGGCCGCTGCAGGTGGCGTGCCGCCCCTTCCGGGGCCTCGTTGCCGACGAACACCGCCTGCGCGACCCGGCCGGACTGCAGCACTCCCCGCACGGCGGGCTTCGAGTCGGCGTCGACGACCGCGAAATCGGCGTCCGACAAGGCATCGACGACGTCGTACATCGATTCGTGAAATCGGCTCGGATGCTGAAAGGAGAAATGCATCGCCCGATATTCGAACTCGCTGAAGCCGCAGAGTGCAATCCGGTATCGCATGGGCTGAAGTCTTTCCTGTCGAGAGTGCAGGCGGGCTACCGCCGGCGACACGCGCGGACGGCGCAGGCAGAGGATACGCAGTTCGCCGGCTCAATGTCATCCCCACGTCACAACCTTACGCTGGCACGTGGCGTGCTGGTGCTCCCGACAACAACTGGAGGAAGAACCATGTTCTGCGGGTTGACCACGCTCGGCGTGATCCACACCGCCATCAGCCTGGTCGCGGTGGTGGCGGGATTGATCGCGCTGGTCCGCGACA
>JANXVK010000564.1 GCA_025351675.1 Rhizobacter sp. | reverse complement strand
GGCCGTCGGAAAGCACGCGGCGCGCCGACTCGCCGACGATCTCGTCGTTCAGGATCGCGGGGTACGGGCCGGCCAGGTCCCAGGTCTGAAAGAACGGGCCCCAGTCGATGCATTGCGCGATCTCGGCCAGATCCTGGTTCTTGAACACGCGGCGGCCGATGAATTTCGGCTTCGCGGGCGCGAACGTCGACCAGTCGATCGGCGTCTTGTTCGCACGCGCTGCGGCAAGCGTCACCATCGGCGTCGCCTTCTTGTTCGCGTGCTGCTCGCGCACGCGCACGTAGTCGGCGTTGAGCTCGGTGATGTAGGCGGCAGCGCGCTCGTCGCTGAGCAGGTCGGAACAGACGCTGACCGAGCGGCTCGCGTCCGGCACGTAGACGACCGGGCCTTCGTAGTGCGGCGAGATCTTCACCGCGGTGTGCACGCGGCTGGTCGTCGCCCCGCCGATCAGCAGCGGGATCTTCTTGATGCGGAACCAGTCGTCGCGCTGCATCTCGCCGGCGACGTACTGCATCTCCTCGAGGCTCGGCGTGATCAGGCCGGAGAGGCCGATGATGTCGGCGCCCTCGACCTTGGCGCGCGCAAGGATCTCCTCGCAGCGCACCATCACGCCCATGTTGACGACCTCGAAGTTGTTGCACTGGAGCACGACGGTGACGATGTTCTTGCCGATGTCGTGGACGTCGCCCTTCACGGTCGCGATGACGATCTTGCCCCTGGCTTTCGCTTCGCCACCGGCCTCGACGTGCAGGCGCTTTTCTTCCTCGATGTAAGGCAGCAGGTGCGCGACCGCCTGCTTCATCACGCGGGCGCTCTTCACGACCTGTGGCAGGAACATCTTGCCTTGCCCGAACAGGTCGCCGACGATGTTCATGCCGTCCATCAACGGGCCTTCGATGACGTGCAACGGCCGGCCGCCATTCGCCAGCACGCGTTGATAGACCTCTTCGGTGTCGACGGTGATGAAGTCGTTGATGCCGTGCACCAGCGCGTGCGCGAGGCGTTCGTCGACCGGCTTGGCGCGCCACGCGAGGCGCGCGGTGTCATCCTTGGCCATGCCCTTCGCGCTCTCGGCGATCTCGATCAGGCGCTCGCCGGAGTCTTCACGGCGGTTCAGCACCACGTCTTCGACGCGCTCGCGCAGCTCCGGCTCCAGATCGTCGTAGACGCCGACCATGCCGGCGTTGACGATGCCCATGTCCATGCCGGCCTTGATCGCGTGGTACAGGAACACGGTGTGGATCGCCTCGCGCACCGGGTCGTTGCCGCGGAAGCTGAAGCTTACGTTCGACACCCCACCGCTGATCTTCGCGCCCGGCAGGTTCTGCTTGATCCAGCGCGTCGCGTTGATGAAGTCGACCGCATAGTTGTTGTGCTCCTCGATGCCGGTGGCGATCGCGAAGATGTTCGGGTCGAAGATGATGTCTTCGGGCGGGAAGCCCACTTGCTCTACCAGGATTCTGTAGGCCCGCTCGCAGATTTCGACTTTGCGTTCGTAGGTGTCGGCCTGGCCCTTTTCGTCGAACGCCATCACGACGGCCGCGGCGCCGTAGCGCTTCACGAGCTTGGCCTGGTGCTTGAACTGCTCGACGCCTTCCTTCAGCGAGATCGAGTTGACGATGCCCTTGCCCTGGATGCACTTCAGGCCGGCCTCGATCACCTCCCACTTCGACGAGTCGACCATGATCGGCACGCGCGCGATCTCGGGCTCGCCGGCGATAAGGTTCAGGAACCGCACCATCGCGGCCTTGCTGTCGAGCATGGCCTCGTCCATGTTGATGTCGATGACCTGCGCGCCGTTCTCGACCTGCTGGCGGGCGACGGAAAGCGCCTGCTCGAACTCGCCGTTCAGGATCATCCGCGCGAAGGCCTTCGAGCCGGTCACGTTGGTGCGCTCGCCGACGTTGACGAACAGCGCGCCCTCGCCGATCAGCACCGGCTCGAGGCCGGAGAGTTTCATCGGGGGAACGTTGGTTTTCGAGGCGGTCATCGCGGGCATTTCAGATGCGGCCCGCGTTGCTCACCGCGGACCTGTCAGGGTCGGGTGAGCGCCGTTGAACCAGTGCAGGGTGTGCACTGTGCCCGAGCCTGGCAGCCGCGCGGTTGTCAAAACCACCAGCTGTCGCAACGCTCCTCGGGCGAGGCTGAATTGTACGTTTTACGCGGCTTCGAGTTCCAGCTCGCCGAACAGCGTGCCCTTGTGTCCGCAGCGCGGCTTGTACTTGCCGACCTTCTGCGCGATCGACGCGATGTGCGCCGGCGTCGTGCCGCAGCAGCCGCCGGCGATGTTGAGGAAGCCGGCCTTGGCGAACTCCTCGAGCAGGCTGCCGGTGATCTCGGGCGTCTCGTCGAAGCCGGTGTCGCTCATCGGATTCGGCAGACCGGCGTTCGGGTAGCAGCTGACATGCGTGTCGCCGGCGATGCGCGACAGCTCCTCGATGTACGGCCGCATCAGCGTCGCGCCGAGCGCGCAGTTCAGGCCGATGGCGAGCGGCTTGGCGTGGCGCACGCTGTGCCAGAACGCGCTGACGGTCTGGCCCGACAGGATGCGGCCCGACGCGTCGGTCACCGTGCCCGAAATGATCACCGGCAAGCGCTCGCCGGTGTCTTCCATCAACTCGTCGAGCGCGAAGATCGCAGCCTTCGCGTTGAGCGTGTCGAAGATGGTTTCGACCAGGAACAGGTCGCAGCCGCCTTCGAGCAAGCCGCTCGCCTGCTCGTAGTATGCGGTCTTCAGCTCGTCGAAGGTGACGTTGCGCGCGGCCGGGTCGTTCACGTCCGGGCTGATGCTCGCGGTCTTGGGCGTCGGCCCGAGCGCGCCGGCGACGAAGCGCGGCTTCTCAAACGTGCTGAACTTGTCGCAGGCCTGGCGCGCGAGCTTGGCCGCCGCCACGTTCATCTCGCGGGCGAAGGCGCCGAGGCCGTAATCGTCCTGGGCGACGCTGGTCGCGCCGAAGGTGTTGGTCTCGATGATGTCGGCGCCGGCTTCGAGGTATTGCTCGTGGATCTCCAGGATCACCTCGGGCTTGCTGAGTTGCAACATGTCGTTGTTGCCCTTCAAGTCCTTCGGGTGGTCGGTGAACCGTGCACCGCGGTAATCGGCCTCGCCGAGTTGGTAGCGCTGGATCATCGTGCCCATCGCGCCGTCGAGAACGGCAATGCGCTGCGCGAGGATTTCAGGCAATCGCGCTCCGCGCGTGAAGTTCGGCGTGTTCATTCGGGTATTGTAGAAAACATGTCAATCCCTCGCCCGCCGCGCGCATGAAGCATCTGGAGCCCAAGGCGACCTGGGTCTATCTGCAATCGCATCCAGACGCGCTGTTCGTCGACGTGCGCATGGAGATCGAGTACCTCTACGTCGGGCACCCGCCGGGCGTCGTGCACATCCCGTGGTACGAGTACCCGGAGATGCACGTCGACCCGGTAAAGTTCGCCGCGCAGGTCGAGCGCGAAGCGGGCGGCACCGCGCGTCCGGTCGTGCTGCTGTGCCGCTCGGGGCGGCGCACGGTGCCGGCGGCCGAGGCGCTCGAAGCGGCGGGCTTCGGCGAGGTCGTCAACGTGGTGCACGGCTTCGAGGGCGAGCTCGACGAACACTTTCAGCGCGGCCAACTGAACGGCTGGCGCTTCGACGGCCTGCCGTGGGAGCAGATGTAGCTCAGCCCCGGGTCGGGATCAGCAGGCGATCGATCAACGCGCGGCAGGCCGGGCCGGGCGGCTGCGTCACCGGTTCGCGCAGATCGACTTCGCCCGGCACCCAGCGCGCCCGCACCTCGGCGCTCAGCGGCGCAGTGAGCCACGGCTGCGCGAACCGGCACACGGCCTCGGCGTCGCCACACAGCGGCTGCTCGTAGACCGCGATCGACCCGGCAGCGTCGAGCAGCGCGAACAGGCTCGAGCCTGGCCGCGCGGGCTCGGCGCGAACGGCGGCCGAGACGTTGCCGATCGCCATTGCCACCCGCGGCGCCGCACCCGCCGCGCCGCGCCCGAACCCGAACAGCGGCTCGAAACCGAGGGTCGCCTCCGCCGTGACCGGCCCGGCGGCACCCGCTCGCACCAGGCAACGCCCCTGAACGAAACGCGCGCTCACACCGCCGCCCGGTTTCAGATCGATCGCGCGCAGAACGGGCGCCGGGCCGGGCGCTGGCGCGGCCGTGTCGGCGTCGACCACGCGCAGCGCGCCGCCGGCATCGGCGAACGCGAGCACGTGCTTGGCCAGCGTGCTGTCGCCTTCGCGGTTGAAGTCGACCGAGACGATCGGCCCGGCCATCCGAACGCGCAGCACGGGCGCCGCGTCGGCAAGCTGCCACAGCACTGCCTCGCCGTCGTCGGCACCGGTCGCGAGGCGCGTGCCGTCGTTGCTGAAGGCGATCGCGCGCAGGCCGGCGGCACGGCTGACGACGAAACTTCGGCTGACCTCGCCACTGGCCGACGCCACGATGCGCACCGACCCGTCGCCGATGCCGGCCGCGAGCTGCGTGCCGTCGGCGCTGAACGCCAGCGCAGTGACGCGCGCGTCGATCGCAACCACCCTCTCGGGGCCGGTTGCGCCGGTGAAGGCGGCGTCTTCGCCAAGTTGCCACAGCCGCACGCCACCCGCGCCGCCGACCGCCAAGGTGCCGCCGGCGCCCCAGACCAGCGCGCGCGCCTCGAACGGCGCCGGCACCGTGATCGTGCCGAGCGGGCGTCCCGTCGCGGCGTCGAGCACCGCAACCACGCCGTCGCGCGAGAGCACGGCCAGCCGCGTCGCCCGTGGCGAGAACGCGATATCGACCGCGCCCGGCGACGCGCCCTCGAAACGCGGCGCCACCTCGCCGGCGAGGCGCGCCACCGCGCTGCGCAACGCGCTCGCGGCGATCCCGCTCGGCCGCAGTGCGACGCCGACGAGCGCGATCTGCGCGGCCAGCATCGCGTCGCGCGGCAGCACCGAGAACGCCTTCGCGCCGAGCTGGATCGACGCGATGTTCTCCTTGCGATCCATCGACACCGAATCGGTTCGCGTGAGGCCCCAGAAAAGCGCTGCCATCGTGATCGCCGCCATCCCGGCGAACGCGAGGCGAGTGCGCCATTCGACCCGCTCCTTGTTCCACAGCACGTCTTTCGAGACGCCGCAGATCGGCGCGGCCACGTTGAGAACGCCGTCCTGAAATGCCGCGTTCCACGTCGGCCACCACCGGTGCCTGGCCGCCGGCCTCAGATCGGCCCAGATCGGCTGGGCCGCGAAGTGCCCGCTCAGCCGCCGCGACAACGCGGTGGTCACGCGCCAGTCGAAATCGGTGCCGGCCATCCCCTGCCACGCGATTTCGCCGCCGACGCACGCGATGACGAGCTTCGAGGTGCCGCGATGCTCGAGCCACCAGTCGAGCTCTTCACCCACCCATTCCGAGGCGGCCGAATGCGGCGACGCGAGCAGAACCAGCCACTCGCTGTCAGCGAGCGCTTCATCGAGCGTCTTCTCGAGGCTCGGCGCGGTCGACAGGCTGTTCTTGTCCAGAAAAACGCGCATCGCGCGAACGCGATACCAGGGGCTGCCGACGCGCGCGAGCTTGGCCGCGAGCGCAGCGGCGACTGCGCCATCCCGGCGGCTGTACGAGATGAAGGCGCGGTAGCCCGGCGCCGCGGGCTCACCGCTCAATGCAGGAACCCCATCCCCCGCTGTTGCCGCACCTCGGGCTTGACGCGGTGCTCGGCCTCGAGCTGCGACAGGAACTCGTCGGGCGCGAAAGCCTCGCCGAGCACGTCGATCTGGCGCTTCACCGCGGCGAAGTCGCCCGGCGCGAGCGAGGTGAGTTGCGCGAGGCGGCCGGTCTGCTCGCGCGTCAG
>JANXVK010000539.1 GCA_025351675.1 Rhizobacter sp. | reverse complement strand
CCATAACCCCGCCCCTCACGGGGCTCGGTTCGCCAAGAGTTTGTCGGTCGAGTCAAGGCATTGATTGTCAAGAAAAATGAACTTCGTAATCAGCGAGTCCCCAGGCAGAGTTTGGGAACCAGAGGCGTGCGACAAGGTATTCCTAATCGGCTATCACTGCGACAAACCCCTCGCCGGCGCGGCCGTTCACAAGCCGCACGACCTCGCTGGTGGCGCGCGCGACCACGTCGGCGTCGTCACCGGCGATGTCGCCGAACAGCACCATCTTCGGCAGGCCGCCGCGCTTCGATTTCGTCGCGTAGCCCACCGCTTTGAGATAACGGTCGTCGAGGTGTTCGAGGCCCGCGAGGACCGCGCCACCGCGCTTCGTCTCGGCGAACATGAAGTTTTTGATATCGACGATGGCCGGCACCGCATCCTTTGCGTTGCCGAAGAACTCGAGACACACGGTGCGCATGTGCGCCGGCATCTTGTGCACGACCCAGCGCGCGCTGGTGATCAGGCCGTCGCAGCCCTCTTTCTGGATGCCCGGCAGGCCGGCGAGGAACTTGTCGGTCACGTCCTTGCCCAGGCCCTCCTTGCGGAAGGTGCGGCCGGGGATGTCGAGTTGCTCGGTGCGCTCGAGCTTCTTGCCCGACGCATCGAAATAGCGCAGCTCGAAGCTCGCCACGTCCACGTCGTGGATCTTGCCCATGTTGTGGTTCAGGCGCGTGACTTCGAGCCACTTCGCCTCGGGCGTGACCATGCGCCACGACGCGAGGTTGTCGAGCGCGGTGCCCCACAGCACCGCCTTCTTGCCGCCCGCGTTCATAGCGACGTTGCCGCCGATGCACGACGCCTCGGCCGAGGTCGGGTCGACCGCGAACACGAAGCCGCCGCGTTCGGCCGCATCGGCGACGCGCTGCGTGACGACGCCGGCCTCGGTCCAGATCGTCGCGACCTCGCGGTCCATCCCCGGCAAGATCCGCATCTCGACCTCGGTCATCGCCTCGAGCTTCTCGGTGTTGATGACCGCGCTGTTCCAGGTCAGCGGGATCGCGCCGCCGGTGTAGCCGGTGCCGCCGCCGCGCGGGATGATCGTCAGGCCGAGCTCGACACAGCCCTTCACCAGCCCGGCCATCTCGGCCTCGGTGTCGGGCATGAGCACGACGAACGGGTACTCGACGCGCCAGTCGGTCGCGTCGGTCACGTGCGAGACGCGACTCAGGCCGTCGAACTTGATGTTGTCCTTCGCGGTGACGCGGCCGAGCACCTTGGCGGTGCGGCGGCGCAACTCGGCAACCGTCTCGAACTGTTCGGCGAACGTCGTGACCGATGCGCTCGCCAGCTGCAACAGCTCACCAACCGCCGCATCGCGTTCCGGATCGGCAGCCGGCGTGCGCCGTTTCTCGACCTCGCCCAGGCGGTGATGCAGCGCGTCGATCAGCAGCCCGCGGCGGCGCGGGTTGTCGAGCAGATCGTCTTGCAGATACGGGTTGCGCTGCACGACCCAGATGTCGCCGAGCACCTCGTACAGCATGCGCGCCGAGCGGCCGGTGTTGCGCTCGTCGCGCAGGCGACTCAGCATCCCCCAAGCGCGAGCGCCGAGCAGGCGGATCACGATCTCGCGGTCGGAGAACGAGGTGTAGTTGTACGGGATTTCGCGCAACCGCGGCGCGTGATGAGTGGCCTGCGCGGCGGCGGTGATCTGGCTCAGCGGTACGGGTGCGTTCATGGGGGACGGGCGCCTGTTTGCACCCGCGTTGGCACTTGAGAACTTATGTTACCGCAGGTCATGCGGCACTGCAGCAATGCAAAATACGGCCCGTACCGATACGCGGGTGCTCGCACATGAGGTTCATCCCAATTGCTGCAGCGCACGTTCACGGCGATAAACGACCGCGTCACAAAGCCGACGCACACTGCAAGGTTGGTCACAAGCCACCCCCAAACCTTTACGGAGTTGTCATGAAATTCAAGTCTCTCGCTATCGCCTGCGGTGCGATCGCACTGGCGCTGTCGGGCCCGGCGCAGGCCCAGGTCGAAGTCCAGTGGTGGCACTCCATGACCGGTGGCCTGAACGAATGGGTCAACGACTTGGCCAAGCAGTTCAACGACAGCCAGAAGGACTACAAGATCGTGCCCACCTTCAAGGGCAACTACGACGAATCCATGGTGGCCGCGATGGCCGCGTTCCGCGCCGGTAACGCGCCGCACATCCTGCAGGTGTTCGAGGTTGGCACCGCAACCATGATGGCGGCTAAGGGCGCGATCAAGCCGGTGGCCGAAGTGATGCGACAGAGCGGCGTGGCCTTCGATCCGAAGGGCTACGTCCCCGCGGTTGCTGCCTTCTACACCGCCAGCAACGGTGAGATGTTGTCATTCCCGCTCAACAGCTCGACGACGATCTTTTATTACAACAAGGACGCCTTCAAGGCCGCCGGCCTCGACCCGAACAAGGCGCCGACCACCTGGCCGGAAGTGGTCGCCGCGGCGGCCAAGCTCAAGGCCAACGGCAGCAAGTGCCCCTACACCACGAGTTGGATGAGCTGGGTCCACCTCGAGAGTTTCTCGCTCTGGCACAACACCCTGTTCGCAACCCAGAACAACGGCTTCGGCGGTCCGAGCGCCCGCCTCGCGTTCAACTCGCCGCTGCACCTGCGCCACTTCGAGAACCTGGCCAACATGTCCAAGCAGGGCCTGTTCGTCTACAAGGGCCGCGCCAGCGTGGCCGTGCCGTCGTTCGTCTCGGGTGAATGCGCGATGTTCACCGGCTCGTCCGGCTCGTATGCCGACGTTGCCAGAGGCGCGAAGTTCGGCTACGGCCTGGCGGCGCTGCCGTATTACCCCGATGTCGCCGGCGCACCGCAAAACACCGCGCTCGGCGGCGCCAGCCTGTGGGTCATGTCGGGCAAGAAGCCGGCCGAGTACAAGGGCGTGGCCGAGTTCTTCAAGTACCTGTCGAACCCCGAAGTGCAGTCGGCCAGCCACAAGCGCACCGGCTACCTGCCGATCACGATGGCCGCCTACCAGCTGACCGAGAAATCGGGTTTCTACAAGGAAAAGCCGGGCACCGACGTGGCCGTGACGCAGATGATCCGCAAGACGACCGACAAGTCGCGCGGCATCCGCCTGGGCAACTTCGTGCAGATCCGGACAATTCTCGACGAAGAAACCGAGGCCATCTGGTCCGGCAAGAAGGAGCCGAAAGAGGCGCTCGAAACGGCCATGAAGCGCGGCAACGAGCAGCTTGAGCGCTTCGAGAAAGCCAGCAAGGCCTCCGCCGCCCAGTGATCCGAGGGGCGCGCTGCGCCCCGACGACCGATCCAACCCCGCCGGGCAGACCGGTGGAGTCGTTGCCGTTGACAGAACCCGAGACCCATGCAAAAGCGCGCTCTCTTCAAATCTGCATGGTTGCCCTGGGCATTGCTGACCCCGCAGGTGATCATCATCGCGGTGTTCTTTTTCTGGCCCGCCGCACAGGCTGTGCTGCAATCGCTGCAGATTCAAGACAGCTTCGGGCTCTCGACCGAGTGGGTCGGGCTCGATAACTTCAGGCAGTTGTTCGGCGACTCCGCCTACCTGGAATCGTTCAAGACCACCGCGATCTTCTCGCTTTTGGTCGCCGTGCTGGGCATCGCCCTCGCGCTGATGCTGGCGGTCTTCGCTGACCGCATCATCAAGGGAGCCCTGCTCTACAAGACGATGCTGATCGTGCCCTACGCCGTCGCGCCGGCGGTGGCGGGCGTGCTGTGGGTGTTCATGTTCTCGCCGTCGATCGGAGTCGTCGCCTACGGCCTCTCGAAGTTTTTCGGGTTCGAGTGGAACCATTTGCTGAATTCGACGCACGCCATGTCGCTGGTCGTCGCAGCGGCGGTCTGGAAGCAGATCTCGTACAACTTCCTGTTCTTTCTCGCCGGGTTGCAGTCGATCCCGAAATCGCTGATCGAGGCCGCCGCCATCGACGGTGCACGGCCTTGGCGCCGCTTCTGGACGATCCAGTTCCCGTTGTTGACGCCCACGACCTTCTTCCTGCTCGTGATCAACATGGTCTACGCGTTCTTCGACACCTTCGCGATCATCGACGCCACCACCCAGGGTGGCCCGGGTCGTGACACCCTGATCATGGTCTACAAGGTCTACCAGGACGGCGTCAAGGGCGGCGACATCGGCGGTTCGGCAGCGCAGTCGGTCGTGTTGATGCTGATCGTCGTGTCGCTGACGGTGCTGCAGTTCCGCTACGTCGAGAAGAAAGTGAACTACTGACATGGTTGAACGCCGCGCCACGCTGGGCGTCCTCGCCCACGCCATCATGATTCTGGGAATGCTGATCGTCGCGTTTCCGCTCTACTTGGCGTTCGTCGCGTCGACCCACGCCGCACAAGAGGTCGTGCAGGCGCCGATGCCGCTGCTGCCCGGCGGCCATTTCTGGGAGAACTACAGCGCCGCCCTCACCGGGCATGGCGGCGGTGCGGGCTCGAACGCGCCGGTGGCCAGGATGATGTGGGTCAGCCTCGTCACCGCGCTGGTGATCACTTTCGGCAAGATCGCGGTCTCGCTGCTGTCGGCGTTCGCGCTGGTGTACTTCCGGTTCCCGTTGCGCGGCGTGTTTTTCTGGGCGATCTTTGTCACGCTGATGCTGCCGGTCGAAGTGCGCATCCTGCCGACGTACAAGGTCGTCGCCGACTTGGGACTTCTCAACAGCTACGCCGGCCTGACAATCCCGCTGATCGCCTCGGCCACGGCCACGTTCCTGTTCCGACAGTTCTTCCTGACCGTCCCCGAGGAACTGGTCGAGGCCGCGCGCATCGACGGCGCCGGCCCGATGCGCTTCTTCTGGGACATCCTGCTGCCGCTGTCGAAAACCTCGATCGCGGCTCTGTTCGTAATCCAGTTCATCTACGGCTGGAACCAGTACCTGTGGCCGCTGCTCGCGACCACCAGCGAAGACATGTACCCGGTGGTCGTGGGCATCAAGCGCATGATCGCCGGCGGCGATTCGGGCAACGAGTGGAACATCGTCATGGCCACCGCGATCATGGCGATGCTGCCGCCGGCGATCGTCGTGATCCTCATGCAGCGCTGGTTCGTCAAGGGCCTGGTGGATACCGAAAAATAAGCTGAAAAGAAAAATGGCATGAGAAGTCGCGGATCATACGGCGGCGGGCGCCTCACGCCAGAACAGGCTGGCGACGAACATCAAGGCTACCGCCACGTAGATCGCCGCGACC
>JANXVK010000501.1 GCA_025351675.1 Rhizobacter sp. | reverse complement strand
GGCGCCTGCTCGACGACGAACTCGACATCAGGCTGCGCGGCCTTCAGCAGTTCCTTGAACGCCGCCACCGCCGACTGGCCGTACTCGTAGTTCGGGTAGACGATGGCCCAGCGCTTCTTCTTCAGCTTGACGGCCTCGGGCACCAGCATCGCGGCCTGCATGTAGGTGCCCGGGCGCAGGCGGAAGGTGTACTTGTTGCCGCTGCCCCAGATGATCTTGTCGGTCAGTGGCTCGCCGGCGAGGTAGAAGAATTTCTTCTGCTTCGCGAAGTCGGTCAGCGCCAGGCCGGTGTTCGACAGGAACGCGCCGGCCAGCACGTCGATCTTTTCGCGCGAAACCAGCTCCTCAGCGGCGCGCACCGCGTCGCCGGGGCTGGCGTTGTCATCGCGTGTGATGAGTTCGAGCTTCTTGCCGTTGACGCCGCCGGCGGCGTTGATCTCTTCGATCGCGAGTTCCATGCCCTTCTTGTAGGGCTCGAGGAAGGCAGGCTGCGCCTTGTAGCTGTTGACCTCGCCGATCTTGATCGTCGGGCCGCCTTGCGCGTGCGCATTCGAGAACATCAGTGCGGCGGCGGTGGCGAGCAGCAGGGGGCGGCGTTGGATCATCGAGAGCTCCTTGAGAAAACGAATCGGGCGAGTCAGAGAGGAAGAATTGTGATAGCGATGGTGATGCTGAAAAGCGCTGCGCGTATCAGCGCAAGCCATCCTCGCCCTTGATCTCGTGCGCCTGCAAACCGCCGATGCGCGGCAGCGGGCGACCGCTGTCGGTGACGACGACGCAAACGACGATCTCGTTGGCGCGGGGCGCATCCGAGACCCGCGCCTCCATCGCATCGAAGTGGCTGCGCACGAAGGCGGCGTCCTTGTGGCCGAGCGGCACGTCGATCGCCGTGCCGAGGCCGCCGCGCTTCTTCGCCGAGGGCACCAGCGCCGCGCCCTTCTCGACCGCCTTGCGCAACGGTGCGCCGAGCTTGGGATGCAGGATCGCGGCCGCGTGCTCAAGCTCGCCGGCCTCGCCGACTATCGCGGCCTTGCCATAGCTCTGCGCCTCGCCCGGCGCGATGCCGAGCGCCGCGACGCACTTGTCGCCGAGCAGGCCGCCGAGCTCGTCGCCGATCGCGATCAGCGCGTCGAGGTTCTGTTCATACCGGCTAGCGAACGGGTTCTCGATCACCGCCATCGCGAGTGCGCGGCGGGTCGGCGGCGTCACCGCTTGGCCCATTTCGATGCGGGTTTCGTCGACTTGGACGATGAGTTTTCTGATTTTTGCGAGCATGTCTGTTGTCCTTGTCTCGTCCGCGCAGGCCGTTCCCTGCGGTCAGCGCAGACCGTCCCATTTGGCGATGTCTTCGGCTTTCAGCCCGCCAACCCGCGCATGCACGCGCGCGCCGGTGCTCATCACGAGGATGAACACGATCTCGTCAGGCAGCGGCGCGCCGGGCACGCGCACCTCGATCGCGTCGAAGTGGCCGCGCACGTAGGCCGCGTTGATGTGGGTCAGCGGCACGTCGAGCGTGGCGCCGGGGCCGCCGACTTTCTTGGTCGAGGGCACGATGGCGAGGGCGTTTCCGGTTTGAACCGCCGGCTGACCCGTTGATGGCGCCGACGATTTGCCCGCCACATACGCGTTGCGATCGCCCTTCCAGCCCAGCAGCTCGCGCATCGCGTAGCCGCCCGGCACATGCCACAGCGCACCGTGTTCAAGCTCGCCGTTCGCGCCGACGATGGCGCCCTTGCCGTAACTTTCGAGGCGCTCCACGGGCACGTTCATCGCAGCCTGCAGCCGCTGTGCCATGTCGATGCCGACCGGCTGCAGCGCCTCCATCATCGGCAGGATGTCTTGCACGTAGCGGCCGGCGAACGGGTTCGTCATCACGACACCGATCGCGCCGCGACGCAGCGGCACGGCCGCGACGGGGCCGAACTCGTGATGGATGTCTTCGACGTGCGTGAAGACGCGGCGGATCTCGATCACCGTGCGCGCCTCGCTGCTTTGAAGTCAATGGTTTGCAT
>JANXVK010000481.1 GCA_025351675.1 Rhizobacter sp. | reverse complement strand
CGAACACGCGCTCGCCAGCCACCAGCGGCGCGGTCGTGACGCGGCCACCCATGGCCTTGCGCCACTTGACCTGACCTTGCTCGAACACCACCAGCTCGCTCTCGCGCGTCACGACGGCAGCGAAGCGGCCGTCGCTGCCGACGCCGGCGCTGAGCTTGGCGCCGGCGCTGCCGCGCCAGACTTCGCGGCCGGTCTCGGCGTCGAGCCCCATCACCGTGCCGTCGTTGCCGGCGACCGTGAACATGCCGCGCGACACCGCTATCGCGAGCGGGAACTGGACGCCGTCGACCCGCTGCGTCCAAGCCGTGCTGGCGGCGATGGTCGGCGTCAGCGGCTCGAGCGGCTGCGGGTCGGGTTTGTTGCGGCTCGCGCAGCCGGCAGCCAGCGCCAGCACGACCAGCGCGGCGCCTGCCAGATGCACGCGACGCGCCGTCACTTCGCCACCTCGGCGATCTTGGCAGCCTCGACCGGTGCGGCGCCGAGCGCGGTCAGCTTGGCATCGATCAGACGCCGGTAGCCGACGGTCGGGTCCATTGCCTGCCACGCCTTCATGTACGCGGCTTTCGCGTCGTCCTTCTTGCCTTGGGCGTGCAGCACGTCGCCTCGCCGATCGGCGACCAGCGCGACAAAGTGGGGGGCAGTCGCGCCGTCGAGGTGCTTCAGCGCGTCGTCGTACTTCTTCTGATCGAGCAGGATGCCAGCGGCGCGCAGCTTCGCCACCGTCTGGTACTCGGGCTCGGCGGCGTTCGCGCCGACCCAGTTGAGCGTATCGAGCGCAGCCTCAAGCTTGCCCTTCTCGACCTGCACCTTCGCGGCGGTGAGCCCACCCTGCTCGGTGAACGCGGTGCGCGGATAGCGCTCCTTCATGTCCGCGAAGACGCGGCTGGCCTGGTCGACGTCGCCTGCTTGCGCCGCCTTGTCGAGCTGGTCGAACATCGCGCTTGCCTTGCCGGCCTGCTCGCGCTGGTACCAGTTCCAGCCGTTCCACGCAGCGAAGCCGCCGAACACGACGATCAGCAACGAGGTGATGAGGTTGCCGTAGCGTTTCCAGAAAGCTTTCAGCTGGTCGAGCTGTTCTTGTTCTTCGAGGTCGAGATGCGTGGCCATGGACGGGATTTTTCCAGTGAAGGCGGGATTATGCGTTGCGAAGTTCGGCGGCCCAGACGGCGGCCTCGGCGAGCTTGACCGTGCGCTGCGGCACGTCGGCGTCGCGCAGCGATTTGCACGCCACTTCGCCGCGCGCGAGTTCATCGGCGCCGAAGATCAGCGCGAAGCGCGCGCCGCTCGCGTCGGCGCGCTTGAACTGGCTTTTGATGCCGCCCCACGACTCGGCGCCGGCGCCGTGCATCTGCACGTTGACGCCGGCCGTGCGCAAGGCTTCGCAGGTGGCCATCGCGGTCGTCATCGCGTCGGCGGACGGCACGATCGCGTACACATCGGGCGCGTTCAAAGGCGGCAGCACGCCGACAGCTTCGAGCAGCAGCAGCATGCGCTCGATGCCCAGCCCAAAGCCGACCGCCGGCGTCGGCTTGCCGCCGAGCTGCTCGAACAGGCCGTCGTAGCGTCCGCCGCCGCAGACTGTGCCCTGCGAGCCGAGCAGGTCGGTGACCCACTCGAACACGGTCAGGTTGTAGTAGTCGAGCCCGCGCACCAAACGCGGGTTGATGCGGTACTCGAGGCCGACCGCGTCGAGAACGCCACGCACCGCGTTCAGGTGCGCGAGCGAGACCTCGCCGAGGAAGTCCATCAGCTTCGGCGCGGCCTCGACCATCGCCTGCATGGCCGGGTTCTTGGTGTCGAGAATGCGCAGCGGGTTGCTTTGCAGGCGGCGTTTCGCCTCCTCGTCGAGCACCTCGGCATGGGCCTCGAAGTGTTTGATGAGCGCGGCACGGTGCGCGAGGCGCTCGTCGGCCTGGCCCAGGCTGTTGAGTTCGAGCCGCACGTTCGCCATCGGAATGCCGAGGTCGACCAGCAACGCGCGACACATCAGGATCTGCTCGGCGTCGACGTCCGGGCCCTTGAAGCCGAGCGCTTCCACGTCGATCTGGTGGAACTGCCGGTAGCGGCCCTTCTGCGGCCGCTCGTGGCGGAACACCGAGACTTCGGACCAGACCCGCATCGGGCCGTTGTACAGCGCGTTGTGCTCGATCATCGCGCGCACGATGCCGGCGGTGGCCTCGGGGCGCAGCGTCAGCTTGTCGCCGTTCATCGAATCGGTGAAGGAGTACATCTCCTTCTCGACGATGTCGGTGACCTCGCCGATGCCGCGCACGAACAGCGCGGTCGACTCGACGATCGGTGTGCGCACATTGGCGTAGCCGTAGCGCGTCATCAACGCGCGCACCTTCGCCTCGAACCACTCCCAGCGCGCCGATTCGGGCGGCAGGATGTCGTTCATGCCTTTGACGGCGCGCAATGATTCAGCCATGGTAGGTCTGGAATTCATTCACCGCAGAGGGGCGGAGTTGACGGAGGTTCGCAGAGGATTCAATCTCGAGTTGTTCTTGACTCTGCGGTCTTCCATTCACTCCGTTCACTCCGTTCCTCTGCGGTGAACAGGGTTGATTTGAACGTCAGGTCGCAACGCCTCCGAAGCGCTTGTCGATGTAGCGCTCGACCAGCGCGTGGAATTCATTGGCGATGTTGTCGCCGCGCAGGGTCAGTGCTTTCTTGCCGTCGATGAAGACCGGCGCAGCCGGCGCCTCGCCGTTGCCGGGCAGGCTGATGCCGATGTCGGCGTGCTTGCTCTCGCCCGGCCCGTTGACGATGCAGCCCATCACCGCGACCTTCATCTTTTCGACGCCAGGGTACTTCGCCTTCCAGACCGGCATCTGCGCGCGCAGGAAGTCGTCGATCTGCTTCGCCAATACCTGGAACGTGGTGCTGGTCGTGCGCCCGCAACCCGGGCAGGCGGTAACGCTCGGGTTGAACTGGCGCAAGCCGAGTGCCTGCAGGATCTCGAGCGCGACGACGACTTCCTGGGTGCGCGCTTCGCCCGGCTGCGGCGTGAGGGACACACGGATCGTGTCGCCGATTCCCTCCTGCAGCAGCACGCCGAGCGCGGCGGTCGACGCGACCGTGCCCTTGGTGCCCATGCCGGCTTCGGTCAGGCCAAGGTGCAGTGCGTAATCGCAACGCTTGGCCAGCGCGCGGTACACGCTGATCAGATCTTGCACGCCCGACATCTTGCACGACAGGATGATTTGGTCGCCGCGCAGGCCCAGCGACTCGGCCCGGCGTGCCGACTGAATCGCCGACGTGAGGATCGCGCGGTACATGATCTGCTGCGGCTCGAACGGCTCGGCGAGCTTGGCGTTCGCGTCCATCATGTCGGTCAGCAGTTCTTGGTCGAGGCTGCCCCAGTTGACGCCGATGCGCACCGCCTTGTCGTACTTCGCGGCGGCTTCGATCATCTGCGCGAACTGGCGGTCGTGCTTGTCGCCCTTGCCGACATTGCCGGGGTTGATGCGGTACTTGCTGAGCGCCTCGGCACAGGCCGGATAGTCGGTCAGCAGGCGGTGGCCGTTGTAGTGGAAGTCGCCGATCAGCGGCACGTCGATGCCCATGCGGTCGAGCTGCTCGCGGATATACGGTACCTGCGCCGCGGCCTCGGGCGTGTTGACGGTGATGCGCACCATCTCCGAGCCGGCGATCGCCAGCTCCTTGACCTGGATCGCGGTGCCGATCGCGTCGACGGTGTCGGTGTTGGTCATCGCCTGCACGCGCACCGGCGCGCCGCCGCCGACCGTGACCACGCGCGAGCCCCACACCACTTTCGCCTGGCGCGTGCGGTGCGCGGGTGGCAGTGCGGGCTCGACGAAATCATCGATCGCGTCGAGCGCGGACAAAGGCAGGTTCATGTCTCTCATGGTTCGTGCGCTACTTGAGTTCGAGCTTGGCCAGGTTGTCACGCGACTTGGCGAGTTCGACCGGCTGGCCCTTGAAGGTGACTTGGGTGCCGCTGACGTTGCCGATCCTGACCTTCAGCGGCGGTACGCCATCGAGCCCGACGTTCTCGCCGGGCTCCAGCACACGCGAGATCAGCGATTGGCCGCGCGCGTCGGTCACCTCGACCCACGATTGCGCGGTAGCGCGGAACTGCAGCACCCCGGAGGCCGCGTCGGCAGTGACCGCATCGGGCGCGGTCACCGCGACCGGCACGGATGCGGCCGCAGCGGTCGCAGCGATCGGCTCGGGCAACGCCGACGCGGCGGCCGCGGGCGTTGAAACCAACGGCTGCGCGACGCTCGGTGCCACCGCATCGGCCGCGCGCGGCCGCGTGACGGCTGCGTTCGAGAAGTCCAGCCACGCCGCCGGCATCGCGTAGACCGCGGCCGTCATCACGACGATCAGTCCGGCAATCCACAGTACCGGGCTGGAGACACTGGCAAAGTCCTTCGGCACAAGGCGCCCGGGGCGGTCCAGGAACGGTGTGTTCAGACCTTCGGCGACCTGCTCGAGCCGATGCCCCCTCGGCGGTGGCAACAACGCGAGGATCGGCGCGGCGTCGATCTTCAGCGTGCGGCAGACGGTGTGCGCCAGCGCGCGTGTGAAGGTCGCGTCGGGCAGTTGATCGAACTGGTCGGACTCGAGCAACTCGAGCTTGCGCGGCACGACCTTGATCGCGGCGGCGAGCGCGGCGATGTGCAAGCCTTGCGCCTGGCGCGCCTGGCGCAGCAGACCGCCAGCGGTGGTCGGCGTCGCCGGCGCCATCGCGCCGGATGCGGGCACGTCACTCATCGAAGTTGCCTCGCTCGAACGATCCGGCTTCGCGCGAATCGGGGAAGCGCCGGCGCAGTTGATCGCCCAGTTCCTGGGCGCCCGAGCGGTTGCCCAGACGCTGCTCGATGCGCGCGGCCAGCCACAGCGTTTGCGAGCCGGTCAGCTCCGGTTTCGAGTTGACGCGGCGAATGTAGAAACGCGCGCGCTCGTAGTCGCCGCGCCGGTACAGCACTTCGGCAAGGTTGACGGAAGTCGACGGGTTCACCGGATCGAGCCGGTACGCCTGCAGCAGCGTCGCTTCCGACTCGGCCAGCTGTCCGGCGAAGGCTTCGCACACCCCCTTGGTCAGCAGCGTGCGCGATTGGTCGCGGTACTGCGGCACCGCGAGCGCCTGGTCGAACAGCGCGCTCGCCTCGGGGTAGCGCTTCTTCTGGCACAGGTAGTAGCCGAAGTTCTGCATCGTGTCGGCATCGCGCGGATTCAGTTGCAGGGCGCGCCTGAAGCTGTCTTCGGCAAGCTTGTCGTCGCCGAGGTTCGCGTAGATCAGGCCGCGCAGGTTGTAGGCATCGCTCATGGTCGGATCGGCCTGCAGCGCGAGCTTGACCTGATCGAGCGCGGTCGTCATCTGGCCGCGTCCGAAATAGGCGGAAGCGAGCTCCATGCGAATCCGCGCGCGCCGGCTGGCGTCGGACTCATCCGAGGCGGTGACCAGATCCTTGCCGTCGCCGACCGACTCGGTCACGGTGGTCTTCGTCGTGCAGCCCGCGAGTACCGCGACGAGGATCAACGCCATGGCGTTGAACCCCTGCCGGCACCGCGGACTGCCCGGCATCGGCAGCATCGTCATGCGTTTGTCTCCTGTCGGTCTTCGGCGCGACCGGCGGCGATCGCCACGGCCACGTCCGAGCCGCTGCGGTGCACCTTCACGGGTGCGCGCGTCATGCGGACTTTGGCGTTGGTGCGGTCCTGGACTTCGCCGGCGAGCTGGCCGCAGGCGGCGTCGATGTCGTCGCCGCGGGTCTTGCGCACGGTGGCGATCAGGCCGCCTTCCTGGAGAACACGTGCGAACGCGGTCACACGCTCGTTCGGCGAGCGCGTCAAGCCGGATTCGGGGAACGGGTTGAACGGGATCAGGTTGAACTTGCACGAGATGCCGGCGTGCTTGTCGTTCACCAGCGCGAGCAGTTCGCGCGCCTGCGCGTCGGTGTCATTGACGCCGTCGAGCATGCAGTACTCAAAGGTGATGAAGTCGCGCGGCGCCTTCGCCAGGTAGCCGCGGCAGGCCGCGAGCAACTCGTGCAGCGGGTACTTGCGGTTCAGCGGCACGAGGTCGTCGCGCAGCGCGTCGTTCGGGGCGTGCAGCGAGACCGCGAGCGCGACCGGGCAATCGTCGCGCAGCCGCTCGATCATCGGCACCACGCCTGAGGTCGAGACCGTCACGCGTCGGCGCGACAGGCCGTAGCCGTGGTCGTCGAGCATCATGCGCAGCGCCGGCAGCAGCGCCGAATAGTTCTGCAGCGGTTCGCCCATACCCATCATCACGACGTTGGTGATGACACGCTGCCCCTCGGGCAGATTCAGGCGCTTGCGCAAATGGTGTTCCGCGAACCAGAGTTGGCCGATGATCTCGCCGGTGGTGAGATTGCGACTGAATCCCTGGTGGCCGGTCGAGCAGAAGCGGCAACCGACCGCGCAGCCGGCCTGCGACGAGATGCACAGCGTGCCGCGATCGTCTTCCGGGATGAAGACTGTCTCGATCGCGTTGCCGGCGCCGGCATCGAACAGCCACTTGATCGTGCCGTCGGTCGAGGCCTGCTCGCTGAGCATCGGCATTGAGGCGATCGTCGCGCGACCAGCGAGCTTGTCGCGCAGCGACTTCGCCAAATCGGACATTTTCCCGAAGTCGCTCGCGCCCTTCTGGTGGATCCAGCGGAACAGCTGGGTCGCACGGAAGCGCTTCTCGCCGAGCTGCTCGCAAAAAAGAGCCAGCGCGTCGCGATCGAATTCGAGCAGGTTGGCCACAGTCATGGTGCGAGCCTCACGGTGGAGGCGCCTCGCGTCTTCAGCGGCTGTAAACGTTCAGGCCGGCGAAGAAGAAGGCGATTTCGACGGCAGCCGTTTCGGCAGCGTCGGAGCCGTGCACCGCGTTCGCGTCGATGCTGTCGGCGAAGTCGGCGCGGATCGTGCCCTTCTCGGCCTTCTTCGGATCGGTCGCGCCCATCAGGTCGCGGTTCTTCAAGATCGCGCCTTCGCCTTCGAGCGCCTGGATCATCACCGGACCCGAGATCATGAAGTCGACCAGGTCCTTGAAGAACGGGCGCGCCTTGTGCACGGCATAGAACTGTTCGGCTTCACCACGCGACAGGTGCACCATCTTCGCGGCGATGACCTTGAGGCCGGCGCCTTCGAAGCGGGCGTAGATCTGACCGATCACGTTCTTCGCGACGGCGTCGGGTTTGATGATCGACAGAGTGCGTTCGATGGCCATGTTTTTTTCTCCTGAAATCAAGTACTTGGCAAAGCCTTGGATTGTAGCTTGCGAGCATTGCCGAGCGATGACCAAGCGCACCCTGCGCCGCGTCGGTCAGCGCCCGCCGCGGCGACCGCCGCCACCGCCACCGCCACCGCCACCGAAGCCTCCGCCGCCGCTGTTCCCACCGCCACCACCACCGCCGCGATTGCCGCCGCGGCCACCGCCGCCTTGGCCACCGCCACCTTGGCCACCGCCACCCCCACCGCCGCCACCGCGGTTCTTGCGATGGAAGGCATCGGCGCCGAAGACGCCGAGCGAGGTCTGCAGCGGATCAGGCTGCTTCGGCCCACCGCCCTGCCCGCCACCACTGCCACGTTTCGGGCCCGGCGCCGGGCCGCTGCCGCCGGCACCGAATCCACCGCCGCCGCCGTTGCGGAAGCCGCGCCCGCCCACGGGGCTGCGCGGGTTCGAGACGAAGCGCTTGTCGAAGGTCTGCTCAAGCGGGTTCGGGATCGATGCGGGGTCGAAATCGATGTCCTCATCGTCGTCACGCCGGTCGGTGGCGCGGTCGACGACGCCTTCGTTGGCGAAGTTCTGCGGCGCCTGCTGCGGCGGACCATCGCGGCGCGCGCCGCGCTGGCTGTCGTTCGGTCGACCACTCTGCCGGCCGCCCTGCCGATCATTGCGCTGCTGCTGCGGCTGCTGGCCACTTTGGCGCGGCTCATTGTTGCGGCCACCGGGGCCGCCCGGGCGCTGGTTGTTGTTGTCGTTGTGACGTTCACCGCGCGGCGCACCCTCGCCGCTCGCCAGGCGCCGGATCATGCGCACGTCACCCTCTTCGAGGTCGATCCACACACCGCGCTTCAGCCCGAACGGCAGCACCACGGAGCCGTAGCGGATGCGGATCAGGCGGCTCACCGTCAGCCCGCAGGTGTCGAACAGCTTGCGCACTTCGCGATTGCGACCTTCGGTGATGACGACGCGGTACCAGTGGTTCGCGCCGTCGCCGCCGCCATCGACGATCGACTTGAAGCTCGCCTTCTGGCCTTCGACATCGACACCTTCCAGCAGCATCGCCTTGTGCTCTTCGGTCAGCGTGCCCAGCAGGCGCACCGCGTACTCGCGCTCGACGCCAAAGCGCGGGTGCATCAGCTGGTTCGCGAGCTCGCCCGAGTTCGTGAACAGCAGCAGGCCTTCGGTGTTGATGTCGAGCCGGCCGACCGATTGCCACTTGCCCTGTTGCAGGCGCGGCAGGCGGCGGAACACGGTCGGGCGGTTCTGCGGGTCGTCGTGCGTGACGATCTCGCCGACCGGCTTGTGGTACGCGATGATGCGCGGCGGCGGCGGCACGATGCGCAGCTTCACCGGCTTGCCCTTGATTTGCACGCGGTCGCCGAACGAGACGCGCTGGCCGACATGCGCCGGCTCGCCGTTGACCTGCACATGGCCGTCGGCGATCAGGTCTTCCATGTCGCGGCGCGAGCCGATGCCCGACTGCGCGAGCACCTTGTGCAGCTTCGGCGCATCGGCGTCGGGCAGCAGCACGCGCTTTGGCGCGGCGGGGTCGTCTTCGGCAACTTCAGCTTCAACTTCGGGCTCGGGCTCACCGTTGACGTCGAACTCGCCCGACAGCACCTGCGCGAACAGCTCGCCGGTCTCGACCGGCGGCGGCGCGCCGGCCACGGCAGCGCCTTCGCCGCCCGCTTCGCCGGCCTCGGCATTCGGCGGATCGCCACGTTCACCACGCTTGCGGTCGCGGCGACCGCGGCGCCGGCTGCGCGGGCCGTCGCCGGCCTCGGGGTTGGCTTCGGTGTTGGCTTCGGCGTTGACGTCACCCTCGACATCAACACCGCCTTCGGTCGCTGCCGCATCGGCTGACGGAGCGGCTTCGGCAACCGCCTGCGCCGCGGGCGCTGGCGTCGACCCCACCGCTGCTTTGGCCGGGGTGGCCGCAACAGCCTCTTCGACCGGCGCGGCGCTGGCAGCGGCGCGGCGGCGCTTGGGCTTGGGTGCCGGTTCGGACCCGGATTCGTCAGCCACAGGGGCTTCCACCGTCGATGCGGTCACTGCGACAGCCTCTTCGCTCGCCTTCGTCGCGCGGCGCTTGCGCACCGGCTTCGCCGGCGCCTCGGCGCTGTCGGGGTTGGCGGTATCAGCCTCGGGCGGCAGCGAAGTTTCAGGATTGACGTTCATTCGTGGGTTCCATGGGAGCGGCATCCGCCGCAGGCTCGTCGGGGAGTTCGGGAGAAATCGGGGGGTTCGGCGCGGCGCTGGCCTCGGCGGGCGCCTCGGGGACGGTGAGCGCTGTCGCGGCAACAGTGTCGGCTGCGGCGTCCGCGTCGCCTTCGACCACGGGCTCGGGCTCGGCGGCTGGTGCATCGAGCAGCGAGGCCTGATCCGGCATCGCGCCGGCAAGTTGCCCGGCATCGGGCATCGCGCCCGCCAGCAGCGGCAGCTGCTCCAGGCTGGCAAGGCCCAAATCATCAAGAAACTGCTTCGTCGTCGCGAGCAGCGCCGGGCGCCCGGGTGACTCGCGGTAGCCGATCGCGTCGACCCAGCCGCGGTCTTCGAGCTGCTTGATGATCTGGCTGGCCACCGTGACGCCGCGGATGTCTTCGATGTCGCCGCGCGTCACCGGCTGCCGGTACGCGATGATCGCCAGCGTCTCCATCACGGCGCGCGAATACTTCGGTGGCTTTTCCGGGTTGAGCCGGTCGAGGTACTCGCGCATCTCGGGCCGGCTTTGCAAGCGCCAGCCGGTGGCCAACGCGACCAGTTCGACGCCGCGGCCATCCCACTCGCGCGTCAGCTCGTCGAGCAGCGAGCGCAAGGTGTCGGGGCCAATCTCGTCGGCGAACAGAACACGCATGTCGCGCAAGGGCAGCGGCTGGCTCGCGCAGATCAGGGCGGTCTCGAGGACGCGCTTCGCATCCTGGCTATTCATGGGCTTCGTTCACATCCTCGGCCGGTTCGGCCGGTTGGTCACAGACTGACTTCCACGTTCAGTGCTTCGGTGCTTTGGCCGCTTGTCGGTCGCTGTGGATGCCGATGCTCAATGAGCGTGGGCGTCGCTTGTCGCGGCGAAAGCGGTTGGCAAGTGGGCGCCGCTTCTCGCGTCGCTCCGGGTCGGGGCACCTTCGGTGCGCCACTCACTTTCCGACGGGCTTCGTCGCTGGTCGCTGGTCTTGCGTCACTGAACCGGGGGCACCGTGAGGTGCCGCCGCGAGGCGCCGGCGTCGGGAAGGATTGGAGCTATTGTACCCATCTGCGCCATGCGCCGTGGTTTCGATCAGGCCGACCCGTCCACGACGTTGCGCCAGGCTGACGCCAGATCGGCCGGCGCTGCGGCGTCGAACGCCATCGCCACGCCCGTCAGCGGGTGCGCAAAACCGAGCCGGGTCGCGTGCAGCGCTTGGCGCGTCATGCCAAGCGCGGCGCGCCCGCCGTAGACCGCATCGGCCACCAGTGGGTGCCCGCGCGACGCCAAATGCACGCGGATCTGGTGCGTGCGACCGGTGTGCAGCTTGCAGCGCAACGCACTGAAGCCGTCGGCGCGCGCGACGGCCACGACATCGGTGCGCGCGGCCTTGCCCAAACCAACGATCGCCATGCGCACGCGCGACTGCGGGTCGCGCCCGATCGGCGCGTCGATGCTGAATTCGGCCGACCGCACCTCGCCTTGGGCGATCGCGAGGTATTCGCGGTGCACCTCGCGCGCAGCGATCGCGCGCGACAGCGCGGTCAACGCGGGCAAGGTCTTGGCAACGACCATCAGACCCGATGTGTCTTTGTCCAGCCGGTGCACGATGCCGGCGCGCGGCAGGCTCGCCGCCGCGCGGTGATGCGCCAGCAGCGCGTTCAGCAAGGTGCCCGACCAGTTGCCGGCGGCTGGATGCACGACCATACCCGCGGCCTTGTCGACGATCAGCAGGTGCTCGTCCTCGAACACGATCGCGATCGGCAGCGCCTCGGGCCGGAAGGCACGGCTCTCGGCAGTCGGCACCAGGTCGACCGCGATCACCTGCCCCGCCAAGACCTTGCGCGAGGCGCTGCCGGCGATCACCCCGTTCACGCTGACGTGACCCGCCTCGATCAGGCCCTGCAAGTGGTTGCGCGAGAACTCGCCGGCGATTGTGACGACGGCCTTGTCGAGCCGCTGCCCGTGCAGCGCTGAGCTCACAGTCGCCTCGCGGCGCTCGGGCTGCGCGGTCCAGGGCGCTTCGAACTCGGGGTCGTCGGCGAGTACCGGGTCAGCGGCCGGGGCCGCGTGGGGCTGAACCATATAATCGAAACTCGTTTTCTGACAGGATGGCGCCGCCCCGCGGATCGCCCCGGACCCATGATCCAAATGAGTGTGCTGCGACGGCCGCGTGCCCGTCTTGGTCGTCAACTACCGCTGGCGATACTGTTGATGGCGGTGCTCGCGGGCTGCGGTTCGACGCCCAAGGAGCCCGAATCGCAATGGAGCGCCGAGCGATTGTATGCAGAGGCCAAGGAAGAGTCGTCGCTGGGCAACTTCGAGCGCGCGGGCAAGCTGTACGAGCGTCTCGAAGGCCGGGCTTCAGGCACCGCGCTGGCGCAACAGGCCCAGATCGAGCGCGCCTACATGCTCTACAAGGGCGGCGACAAGGCCCAAGCGCTGTCGACGCTCGAACGCTTCATCAAACTGCATCCGACCTCGGCTGCGGTCGACTACGCGTTCTACCTCCAGGGCCTGATCAACTTCAACGACAACCTCGGCCTGCTCGGCAGTCTGGCGCGCCAGGACCTGTCCGAGCGCGACCAGCAGGCCGCGCGCGATTCGTACCAGTCGTTCAAGCAACTTGTCGATCAGTTCCCGCAGTCGCTGTATGCCGACGACGCGCGGGTTCGCATGAACTACATCGTCAACTCGCTGGCGGCCTATGAAGTGCACGTCGCGCGGTACTACTACCGCCGCGGCGCCTTCGTCGCTGCAGCGAACCGGGCACAGCAGGTCGTGGTCGAGTTCCAGCGTTCGCCGTCGGCCGAAGAAGCGCTCTACATCCTCGCCGAAAGCTACGACAAGCTAGGCCTGAACCAACTCCGCGACGACGCGAACCGCGTGCTGCTGAAGAACTTCCCCGGCACCACGATCCAGACCGACGGCGTGGGCTCCGCCAAGAAGGCGTGGTGGCAGATCTGGTGATGCCTTGGTAGCGCCTTGGCGCGCTAGTACGGCAGTGCCGTCGCCTGCAGGCTCGCCAGCCAGTCGAGCGCCTCGGCCTCGGTCCCCACCATCGTCATCGGCGGCAGCGCCTCTCGCAACCGCTTGCCGTAGTTCATGCCCGCCATGCGCGGGTCGCACACCACCAGCAGGCCGCGATCGGTCTCG
>JANXVK010000471.1 GCA_025351675.1 Rhizobacter sp. | reverse complement strand
CTGTACCAGTGGGAAGGCCGCGTCGCCGGTGGTCACGCCGGCGGGGCCGTCGGCTACACGCTCGGCAGCGTGAGCCAGCAGTGGTTCGGCTTCGTCGGTTCGGGCGTGCTGTGGATCGCCGCACTCGTCGCGGGCATCGCGCTGGCGCTGCGGTTCTCGTGGCTGCGGCTGGCCGAAAGCATCGGGGGGTGGATCGACACGCTGCGCGAGAAGCGCGTCGAACGCATCGAGCGCGCCGAAGACGCCCGCGTCGGCGAGAAGGCGCTGCGCGAGCGCGAGGTGATCGTCGATGTCGAGCATCGCTTGCACGAAGACCATTTGCCGATCGTGATCGAGGCCCCGGTGATCGATGTGCCGCCGAGCGCGCGCGTCGTCAAGGAGCGCCAGAAGCCGTTGTTCAAGGAGTTGGCCGACACGAAGCTGCCGCAGGTCGACCTGCTCGACGAAGCACCCGGCCGCACCGAGAGCGTGACGCCCGAAACGCTGGAGATGACCTCGCGGCTGATCGAGAAGAAGCTGAAGGATTTCGGCGTCGAGGTGCGCGTGGTCGCGGCCTCGCCCGGCCCGGTGATCACGCGCTACGAGATCGAACCGGCGACCGGCGTGAAGGGCTCGCAGGTGATGAACCTGTCGAAGGACCTGGCGCGCTCGCTGAGCCTGGTCAGCATTCGCGTAGTCGAGACGATCCCCGGCAAGACGACGATGGCGCTCGAGCTGCCGAATCCGAAGCGGCAGACCATCCGCCTCTCTGAGATCCTCGGCTCGGCCGTCTACAACGATGCGAGCTCGCAGCTCACGATGGGTCTCGGCAAGGACATCGTCGGTAACCCTGTGGTGGCCGACCTCGGGAAGATGCCGCACTGCCTGGTCGCCGGCACGACCGGCTCGGGCAAGTCGGTCGGCATCAACGCGATGATCCTGAGCCTGCTGTACAAGGCCGAGGCGCGCGATGTGCGGCTGATCCTGATCGACCCGAAGATGCTCGAGATGAGCGTCTACGAGGGCATCCCGCACCTCTTGTGTCCGGTCGTCACCGACATGAAGCTCGCGGCCAACGCGCTCAACTGGGCGGTCGGCGAGATGGAGCGCCGCTACAAGCTGATGAGCAAGATGGGGGTGCGCAACCTCGGCGGCTACAACAAGAAGCTCGACGACGCCAAGGCGCGCGGCGAGCTGATCCCGAACCCGTTCAGCCTCACGCCCGAACAACCCGAACCGCTGGATCGCCTGCCGAACATCGTGATCGTGATCGACGAGCTGGCCGACCTGATGATGGTCATCGGCAAGAAGATCGAGGAGCTGATCGCGCGCCTGGCGCAGAAGGCGCGCGCCTGCGGCATCCACCTGATTCTGGCGACGCAGCGGCCGAGCGTCGACGTGATCACCGGGCTGATCAAGGCCAACATCCCGACGCGGCTGTCGTTCCAGGTCAGCAGCAAGATCGATTCGCGCACCATCCTCGACCAGATGGGCGCTGAGGCATTGCTCGGCATGGGCGACATGCTCTACATGCCGTCGGGCACCGGCTTTCCGGTGCGCGTGCACGGCGCCTTCGTCAGCGACGACGAAGTTCACCGCGTCGTCGAGTACCTGAAGAGCCAAGGCGAGCCGAACTACATCGAGGGCATTCTCGAAGGCGGCGTGCTCGACGACGGCCCCGATGCGCTGAGCAGCGAGAGCGGCGTGATGGGCGGCGGCGAGAGCGATGCGATGTACGACCAGGCGGTCGCGATCGTGCTGCAACACAAGCGGGCATCGATCTCGCTGGTGCAGCGCCACTTGCGCATCGGCTACAACCGCGCCGCGCGGCTGCTGGAACAAATGGAGAAATCCGGGCTCGTATCCAGCATGTCCACCAACGGCAACCGGGACATCATTGCCCCGAACCGCTCCGCCGAATGATCAAACTCCTTGCCGCCGTGTCGTTGAGCGTCGCGGCGCTGGCCGCCCACGCCGATTCGGTCGACACGCTCAAAGATTTTATCCGCGACGTGAAGACCGGTCGCGCGCAGTTCACGCAAACCGTGACATCGCCCGACGGCGCGAAAAAGAAGACCTCGACCGGCAGCTTCGAGTTCTCGCGCCCGAACCGCTTTCGCTTCGTCTACGCGAAACCGTTCGAGCAGACCATCGTCGCCGACGGTCAGAAGGTCTGGATCTACGACGCCGACCTGAACCAGGCGAGTTCGCGCAGGTTCAGCTCCGCGCTCGGGGCGACGCCGGCCGCGCTGCTCGCTGGCGGCTCGCTCGACAAGGATTTCGAGCTCGCTGCGCTGCCGGCGAAAGACGGGCTCGACTGGGTCAGCGCGACGCCGAAAGCGAAAGAGGGGGCGTTCAAGTCGCTGCGCGTCGGCTTTCGCGGCAAGGAACTCGCCGCGATCGAGATCGTCGACGCGTTCGACCAGCGCTCGCTTCTGCAGTTCAGCCAGTTCGCGGCCGGCGTGAACCTTCCCGCCGAGACGTTCCAGTTCAAGCCGCCAGCCGGCGCCGATGTCATCGAGCAGTAGTGCGGTTGAAACTGAGGCGGGCTTCCAGGCCAGGCCCTGTGGCCGCAGCCAGCAGCTCGAAGCGCGCATCCAGCAACTCGGCATAGCGCGCGACGATTGCCAATCCCAGCCCGGCGCCTTCGCCCAGCCGTTCGCCGTTCGATCCCTGCGCCCAACGCTGCAACAGCGATTGCCGCTCGGCGGTCGCGAGGCCCGGACCGTTGTCGACCACCGTCAAGAGGGTTGCACCGGCCTGCCGTGTCAATGCAACCGTCACGACCGAAGCTGCGCCATCTGCGTTTCGACCATGGCGCAGTGCGTTGTCGATCAGGTTCGTCAGCATGCCTTCGACGAGCGCGGCGTTGGCCAGCACGGTCGCCGGTTGATCGAGGCCGTGCGCACCGAGATCGACACCGGCGTGATCAGCGCGCGGCAGAAACTGCAGCAGCACGCCGCGCGCGATCGCATCGAGCGCGACCGGCACGAGCGTCAGGCTCGCTCGCGCCTCGTCGGCCAGCGCCAGCGCCAGCAGCTGATCGACCAGGCGGCTCGTCCGCGCCTGGCTGTCGATGAATGCCTGCAGTTGCTCGCGTTGTACCGACGGGTCGGCATGGGCAAGCCCGTACTCGGCCAGCGCGCGGATTCCGGCCAGCGGCGTGCGCAACTCGTGCGCGACGTTGCCCGCGAACTCGCGCTGCGCGCGCACGCCGGCGCTGACGCGACCGAGCAGTGCGTTGATCGCCACGCCGACCCGCTCGACCTCGCTCGAGTTGGCCTCGCCGGCCACCGCCGTAGGCATGGGCGTCAGGTCGCCGGCATCGCGCTGGTCGAGGGTCTGCTGCAAGGCCGCGAGTGGCGCGAGGTCTCGGCGCACCACGCGCCTCATACCCCAGGCCACGAGTGCGAGCAATGCCAGTTGCGGGGTCACCGAATAGATCAGCAGCTTCTGCAACAGTTGGCTGCGAAACAACGTGGTCTGTGCGATCACGACGCCGAATCCGGGCGCGTCGCGCTGTTTCAGCATCACCGCACGCAGGCGCTGGCCGCCGTACTGGAGAGTGGAGAACGCGTAGGTCGCTCCGGTCACGGGTGGCTCTGCTGCCTCGAGCCCCGATTGCCCGGCGATCAGCGCGCCGTCGTCGCCCAAGACCGCGAAGTAGACCGTCTCCGATTGGTCGAATAGCACCGCGTCGAGCTCTTCGTCGCTCAGGCTCAACGCGAGGCCGGACTCGGCTTGCTCGACGTGAGAGCTGACGACATATGCATCGTCAAGCAGTGCGCGGTCGAAGGCTTGCTCAGTGAAGGCGTCGCCGATCAGCACTGCGATCGCCGCACCCAGCGCCCAGGTCAGCGCCAGCGGCAGCATCACGTGGCGCAGCAGGCGCGAGCTCAGCGAAGGCTTGCCCGAGGCTGCCTTCTGATTCACGCCTGCGCTTCCAGCACGTAGCCCAGCCCGCGCAGCGTGCGGATGCCCGCGCCGCTGCCCGCGAGCTTCTTGCGCAGCCGCGAGATGAAGGCTTCGAGCGCGTTCGCACCCAGCGATTCGTCGAAGCCAGAGAGCTTGTCGGAGAGCGTCTTCTTGCTGATGACGCGCCCCGGCGGGGTCATCAGCTCCCAGAGCACCTCGAACTCGCGCGCGGGAAGGTCGAGCGGTTCGCGATTGAGGAAAACACGCTGTGCCTTGCGGTCGATCGCCAGCGTGCCGATCTGAACGACATCGTCGGT
>JANXVK010000325.1 GCA_025351675.1 Rhizobacter sp. | reverse complement strand
CGGAAGTGCGTGGCCTGCGTCTCTTTGGCCGAGGCGTGGCGCGGCTCGCCCACCGGCGAAACAAGCGGATGCGGCACACCGGAGAGCGCCGAATTCTGCTCCGGGTGCACGCTCCCGGACGGCCCGATCCGGCCTTCGTGCACCGGCGTCGCCGCCTTCTCGATCAGAGCGACGAACTCGCCTTTGAAGTGCTTGATCATGGCCCGCACCGGTATCGCTGCGGCGTCGCCGAGCGCGCAGATCGTGCGGCCCTGGATGTTGTCGGAGACCGAGTTCAACAGGTCGATGTCTTCCATCCGGCCCTCGCCCTTCGCGATGCGATCGACCACGCGGAACAGCCAGCCCGTGCCTTCTCGACACGGCGTGCACTGGCCACAGCTCTCGTGCATGTAGAAGTAGCTCAGGCGCAGCAGGCTCTTGACCATGCAGCGGGTGTCGTCCATCACGATGACCGCACCGGAGCCGAGCATCGAGCCGGCCTTCGCGATGGCGTCATAGTCCATCGTCAGCTCGTTCATGATCGCGGCCGGCAGCACCGGCGAAGACGAGCCGCCAGGAATCACGGCCTTCAGCGTGCGACCGGGGCGAACGCCACCTGCCAGCTCGAGCAGCTTGCTGAACGGCGTGCCCAGCGGCACCTCGAAGTTGCCGGGAGTTTGCACGTCACCGACGACCGAGAAGATCTTCGTGCCGCCGTTGTTCGGCTTGCCGATCGCGAGGTACGGCGCACCGCCATTGCGGATGATCCACGGCACCGCCGCGAAGGTCTCGGTGTTGTTGATCGTGGTGGGCTTGCCGTACAGGCCGTAGCTCGCCGGAAACGGCGGCTTGAAGCGCGGCTGACCCTTCTTGCCTTCGAGCGATTCGAGCAGCGCAGTTTCTTCGCCGCAGATGTAGGCGCCGAAACCGTGCGCGGCGTGCAGCTGAAAGCTGAAGCTCGAGCCGAGCAGGTTGTCGCCAAGGTAGCCCGCTGCGCGTGCTTCTTCGAGCGCCTCCTCGAAGCGGTCGTAGACCTCGAAGATCTCGCCGTGGATGTAGTTGTAGGCGGTCTTGATGCCCATCGCGTACGCCGCGATCGCCATGCCTTCGATGACGATGTGCGGGTTGAACATCAGGATGTCGCGGTCCTTGCAGGTGCCGGGCTCGCCTTCGTCGGAATTGCAGACGAGGTACTTCGGGCCGGGGTACGTGCGCGGCATGAAGCTCCACTTCAGGCCCGTCGGGAAACCCGCACCGCCACGGCCGCGCAGGCCGGAGGCCTTCACTTCGGCGATGACCTCGTCGGGCGTCATGCCGCGTGCCTGACCATCCACCTCGCCGGCTTCGAGGATCTTGCGCAGTGCTTGGTAGCCGCCGCGCGCCTCGTAGTCCTTCAGGCGCCAGTTCTTGCCATCGAGGCCTTCGACGATCTGCGCGCCGATGTGGCGGTCGTGAAAGCAGGTCTCGGCTCCGGTCGCCTGGAACTTCGACAGGTCGAGAATCGGGTTCTTCATTGCTTGGTTGCCTTCAGCACTTCGACGAGTTCGTCGAGTCGCGCGTTGCTCATGAAGCTGACCATTTGGCGATCGTTGACCAGCATCACCGGCGCGTCGGCGCAGGCGCCGAGGCATTCGCTCTTTTGCACCGTGAACAGGCCATCGCCCGTCGTGCCGCCTTCTTCGACGCCGAGCTTGTGGCAGAGGTGATCGAGCGCCTGCTGACCATCGCGCAACTGGCACGGCAGGTTCGTGCAGACGTTGAACTTGAACTGCCCCAGCGGCTGCTGGTTGTACATGTTGTAGAAGGTCGTGACCTCGTGCACCGCGATCGGCTGCATGCCGAGGTAGGCAGCGATCTCCTTCTCGCTCTCGGCCGAGACGAAGCCCTGCTCCTGCTGCACGATCGCGAGACAGGCCATCACGGCGGACTGCTTCTGGTCCGCCGGGTACTTCGCGACTTCGGTGTCGAAGCGCGTGCGCGTTGCGTTGGTGATCACCGGTCGATCTCTCCGAAAACGATGTCCATCGTGCCGATCAGCGCGACCGCGTCGGCAATCATGTGGCCGCGCGCGAGCTCGTCCAGCGAGGCCAGGTGCGGAAAGCCGGGCGGGCGGATCTTCAACCGGTACGGCTTGTTCGCGCCGTCGCTGACGATGTAGATGCCGAATTCTCCCTTCGGGTGCTCGACCGCGGCATACGCCTCGCCTTCGGGCACGTGAAAGCCTTCGGTAAAGAGCTTGAAGTGGTGGATCAGGTCTTCCATCCCCGACTTCATGTCGACCCGCGGCGGCGGCGCGACCTTGTGATTGCTCGTGATCACCGGGCCGTCGTTGACGCGCAGCCAGTCGACGCACTGCTTGACGATGCGGTTCGCCTGGCGCATCTCTTCGATGCGCACGAGGTAGCGGTCGTAGGTGTCGCCGTTCACGCCCAGCGGCACGTCGAAGTCCATCTGCTCGTAGACCTCGTAGGGCTGGTGTTTGCGCAGGTCCCAGAGCACGCCGGAGCCGCGCAGCATCGGACCGGTGAAGCCGAGGTTCAGCGCGCGTTCGGGCGTGACGATGCCGATGCCGACGGTGCGCTGCTTCCAGATGCGGTTGTCGGTCAGCAGCGTCTCGTAGTCGTCGACGCACTTCGGAAAGCGCGTGGTGAAGTCTTCGATGAAGTCGAGCAACGAACCTTGGCGATTCTCGTTCAGCTGCGACATCGCCTTCGCGTTGCGGATCTTCGACACCTTGTACTGCGGCATCGCGTCCGGCAGGTCGCGGTACACGCCGCCCGGGCGGAAGTAGGCCGCGTGCATGCGCGCACCCGAGGCCGCCTCGTACATGTCGAACAGGTCTTCGCGCTCGCGGAAGCAGTAGATGAAGACGTTCATCGCACCGCAGTCGAGGCCGTGCGCGCCCAGCCACATCAGGTGGTTCAGCAGCCGCGTGATCTCGCTGAACATCACACGGATGTACTGCGCGCGCATCGGCACATCGACGCCGAGCAGCTTCTCGATCGCGAGGCAGTAAGCATGCTCGTTGGCCATCATCGACACATAGTCGAGGCGGTCCATGTAGGGCAACGACTGGATGTAGGTCTTGCTCTCGGCGAGCTTCTCGGTCGCACGATGCAGCAGGCCGATGTGTGGGTCGGCGCGCTGGATCACTTCGCCGTCGAGTTCGAGCACGAGGCGCAGCACGCCGTGCGCCGCCGGATGCTGCGGGCCGAAGTTGAGCGTGTAGTTCTTGATGTCTGCCATGGAAATCTGAATCGCCGATTCACGCGCAAGCGCGCTCAGTGCAACCCGCCGTAGTTGTCTTCGCGGATGATGCGCGGCGTGATCTCGCGCGGCTCGATCGTCACCGGCTGGTAGATGACGCGCTTCTGCTCGTCGTCGTAGCGCATCTCGACGTGACCCGAGGTCGGAAAGTCTTTGCGGAACGGATGACCGATGAAGCCGTAATCGGTCAGGATGCGGCGCAGGTCGTTGTGACCTTCGAAGATGATGCCGTAGAGGTCGAAGGCTTCGCGCTCGAACCAGTTGGCCGCGCTCCAGACGCCGTTGATCGAATCGACCACCGGCAGATCGTCGTCGGGCGCGAACACCTTCAGCCGCACGCGCTGGTTCAGGCTGACCGACAGCAGGTGCGACACGACG
>JANXVK010000450.1 GCA_025351675.1 Rhizobacter sp. | reverse complement strand
CTTGACGAGGCGCATCTCGTTGACGGGCACGGACAAGTCACGTTGAACCATCGGCGACTCGACGCCGCTGCGTGCGCGGCTGCGCAGCGTGGTCAGCCAGCCTTGGACGCGGCGTGCGACTTCGGCACCCGCGCCGAACGGGAACCACACGGCTGATGCGCCGTCGAGGCGCGCGAGCATCGCCGCGTCGAGCGTGTCGATGTCGAATGCCGCATCGACGCCGAGCGCGGCCGGTGCCGCGTCGGCGCCGAGCCGGCGGCCGTGCCAGATCTCCATCACCGGGTCGCTGGCGTGACAGGCGAGGGCAGACTCGCCGCTCGCGTGCAGCACCAGCCAGGCGCCGGGTTCGTCGAAGCCGGTCAGGTAGTGGAACGAGCTGTCGTGGCGAAACGGGTGGTCGTTGTCGCTGTTGCGCTGGCGTTCGGGTGCGGTCGGGATCACCGCCACGCCGCCGCCGGCGGCGCGCAGCGCCTCGGCCAGCCGCGCGCGACGCTCGATGAAGACGGAGGAAGAAGCCATGCCCGAACTGTAGCCTCGCGCCGTGGCGCTGCAGCCCGCGCGGCCTTCGGCTACGCTCGCGGCCTATTCGACACGAACCTCAAGGCAAGTCACCATGGAATACCGACGTTTGGGCCGCAGCGGCCTGCAGGTGAGCGAGCTCTCGCTCGGCTCATGGGTCACGTACCACAACCAGGTCGACACCGGTGCCGCCACCGAGATGCTGGCCGCCGCGATGGACGCCGGCGTCAACTTCTTCGACAACGCCGAGGTCTATGCCAGCGGTCAGAGCGAGACCGTGATGGGCCAGGCCTTCAAGGCGCTGAAATGGCCGCGTCTGAACTACATCGTCTCGACCAAGTTCTTCTGGGGCCTCTCGCGGGAAGGCAACACGATCAACCGGATGGACACGCTGAACCGCAAGTACCTGATGCAGGCGATCGACGGCTCGCTCACGCGCATGGGCCTGGACTTCATCGACCTCGTCTACTGCCACCGCCCCGATCCGGCCACGCCGATCGAAGAGACCGTGCACGCGATGAGCGACATGATCACGCAGGGCAAGGCGCTGTACTGGGGCACAAGCGAGTGGAGCGCCGCCGAGATCCGCGCGGCTTGGGACATCGCCGATCGCCATCACCTGCACAAGCCGGTGATGGAGCAGCCGCAGTACCACCTGTTCCACCGCCAACGCGTCGAGAAGGAATATGCACGGCTCTACGACGACATCGGCCTCGGTTTGACGACCTGGAGCCCACTCGCCAGCGGCCTGTTGACCGGCAAGTACAAGGACGGCATCCCGCCCGGCAGCCGCGGCGCGATGGAGAGCATGGGTTTCCTGGCGAAGAGCCTGACCGACGCGAAGAAGCGCGCGGCGGTCGCGCAGCTCGAAGGGGTTGCGAACGAACTCGGCTGCAGCGTCGCGCAACTCGCGATCGCGTGGGTTGCGAAGAACCCGCGGGTCAGCACCGTGATCACCGGCGCGTCGAAGTTGTCGCAACTGCAGGCGAACCTCGGGGCCGTCGACGTGCTCGCCAAGTTGACGCCCGAGGTGATGGAGAAGATCGACCTGATCAGTTCGCCGATCGCGCAGTAGTTTTCGCGCGCCGCCCATCGAGACGATCAGCGCTTGTCTCGGCCCTGAAAGAAGCGCCAGCCGACGTACGCCGCAGCGGCGAATCCGCCGACACGCACGACGCGCCGCCACCCGCCTCGTCCACGCAGGATCGGCGCCGAGCCGCCGAGCAGGGCTGCGGCCACCCGGTAGCGTCGGAGCAACGACAGGGCCAGACCGACCCAGCCGCCCTGCCCCGTCGGCCCGACCGCGCCGAACAGCGACTTGCCGAGGTTGCCGCCGATTGCGCCGCGCAGCAGGCTCGGCAGGCGCGCGGCCTGGTTGACCTGCGCCAGTTCGCCGCGCAGTTCGATACGTTCAAAAGCGATGCGCGTCAGCAGCACCTGCTTGCGCGCATGGCCGTCCATCGCGTTCATGTTCATGGGTTGCCTTCGTCGCGCATCATCGCAGCGCCCGCTCCTGTTTTGCAGACTTTCGGGACCCAACACCCCATGTTGATGTCTATGATATCCGCGCCTTCGCCAACCGCTACTCGAGCCGCCTCCGCCATAATCTCAGGATCCGAT
>JANXVK010000446.1 GCA_025351675.1 Rhizobacter sp. | reverse complement strand
GAGCTCGCCGTAGTCGCCGTTGATCTCGCCGGCGAGGCCTTCGAGGTCGACTGGATGCCGATCCGCTACCTGCACCGCACCTGGGCGCGGCGCCGGCTGCCGGCGCTGTACCGCTGCGCGCGCGTCGCGCTCGTCACGCCGCTGCGCGACGGCATGAACTTGGTCGCGAAGGAGTACGTCGCGATGCAGGACGAGGCCGACCCCGGCGTGCTGGTGCTGTCGCGTTTCGCCGGTGCGGCCGAACAGATGCGCGCGGCGATCCTGGTGAATCCGTACGACATCCCGGCCACCGCGCAGGCGATTCAGCGCGCGCTGCAGATGCCGCTGGCCGAGCGGCGCGAGCGACACGCGACCTTGCTCGCGCAAATCCGCTCGAATGACGTGCACCGCTGGCGGCGCGAGTTTCTCAATGCGCTCGCGGCGATCGAACCGCGCGTGCCGGCCGAAGCCTGAGGCTCAGCTCGTCGGGATCAATCTCGGCTTGCCGTCTTCATCGATCGCCACGTAAGTGAGGTTCGCCTCGGTCACCTTCACGACCTGCAGGTTCGCCGGATTGCGCTCGGCGTAGACCTCGACGTTGACCGTCACCGAGGTGCGGCCGATGCGCTCGACCTTGGCATAAAAGCTCAACAAATCGTTGACCGACACCGGCTGCTTGAAGATGAACTCGTTGACGGCGACGGTGACGATGCGGCCCTTCGCGATGCGCGCCGGCAGCACCGCGCCGGCGATGTCGACCTGGGCCATGATCCAGCCGCCGAAGATGTCGCCGTTGCCGTTCGCGTCGGCCGGCATCGGCATCACGCGCAGCACGAGCTGGCGGTCGTCGGGCAGGCGCACTTTTGCCGCCGAGTCGGGCATCGGGTCGTTGGCGGGGGTGTCGGGCATCGGGGTTGACCTGGAAGCGTTGTCGTCGTTGCGAGGATTCTTCCACCTTTGCGTCCGGCGCCGTGCGAAGATTCCGGCGGCCGTCTCGCACAAGCACGACAACCCAGACCTACCGGAGGACCTCATGACCGACCTGACCACCGACGACAGCCTGCGTTCCAACAAGACGCTGACGTGGATCATCTACGGCCTGTATGGCGCCAGTTTCGTCGTCGGCATCACCGGGATCGCCGCGATCATCATGAACTACGTGAAGCGCGGTGACGTGGCCGGCACTTGGCTCGAGTCGCACTTCAACTGGCAGATCCGCACCTTCTGGATCAGTCTGATCGTCGCCGTGATCGGCTTCTTGCTGATGATCGTGCTGATCGGCTGGGCCGTGCTGATCGCCGACACGATCTGGGTGATCTACCGGCTCGTGATCGGTGCGATCCGCCTCAACGACAACCGGCCGGTGGTCGAAGGCAAGTACGGCCTGGAGGCCTGATGTCCGCCTGATGCGCCCCGCGACGTTCAGCCCGCCGGCGCCTGCCGGCGCCACCGCCCCGACCCCCCGTTCCGACTGGTCGACGCTCAAGAAGCTGCTGCCCTATGTCTGGCAGTGGCGCTGGCGCGTGCTCGTCGCGCTGAGTTTTCTGATCGGCGCCAAGCTCGCCAACGTCGGCGTGCCGCTGGTGCTGAAGCAACTCGTCGACGCGCTCGATCTGAAGCCCGGCGATCCGCGCAGCGCGCTCGCGGTGCCGGTGGCGCTTCTGTTCGCGTACGGTGCGCTGCGGCTGTCGATCACGTTGTTCACCGAGCTGCGCGAGTTCCTGTTCTATCCAGTGGCGGCGCGCATTGCGCGGCGCGTCTCGCTCGAGGCCTTCGAGCACCTGCTGGCGCTGAGCCTGCGCTTTCACCTCGAGCGCCAGACCGGCGGCGTCTCGCGCGACATCGAACGCGGCTCGCGCTCGATCCAGTCGCTGCTGAACTACACGATCTACAACATCCTGCCAACGCTGGTCGAGATCACGCTCGTGATCGGGTTGCTCTCGGCCAAGTTCGACGGCTGGTTCGCGGCCATCACCTTCGGTGCGCTGGTGCTCTACATCGGCTTCACGATCACGGTGACCGAGTGGCGCACGCACTTTCGCCGTGCGATGAACGAGCAGGACTCGAAGGCCAGCACGCGTGCCGTCGACGCGCTGATCAACTACGAGACGGTCAAGTATTTCTCGAACGAGACCTTCGAGCAGGGCCGCTACGACGAGAACCTGCAGCGGCTCGAGAAAGTCTCGATCAAGTCGCAGACCTCGCTGTCGGCCCTCAACCTCGGCCAGAGCCTGATCATCGCGAGCACGGTCACGCTGCTGGTCTGGCGCGCCACGCTCGGCGTCGTGAATGGCACGATGACGCTGGGCGATCTGGTGCTGGTCAACGCGCTGATGATCCAGCTCTACGTACCGCTCAACTTTCTCGGCGTGATCTACCGCGAGATCAAGCAGTCGATGACCGACATGGAGAAGATGTTCGCGTTGCTCGGCCAGAACCGCGAGATCGCCGATGCGCCGCATGCCAAGCCGCTTGAGCATCATGGCGCGACGGGCCACGAGGCCACGTCGGGCGTGGCCGTGCGCTTCGAGCACGTCCGCTTCGGCTACGACGCCGACCGCACGATCCTGCACGACATCAGCTTCGAGATCCCTGCCGGCAAGACGGTCGCGGTGGTCGGGCCGTCGGGCTCGGGCAAGAGCACGCTGGCGCGGCTGCTGTTTCGCTTCTACGACGTGAGTGCCGGTCGCATCTCGATCGACGACCAGGACATCCGGGCGGTCACGCAGCAGAGTCTGCGCCAGTCGATCGGCATCGTGCCGCAGGACACGGTGCTGTTCAACGACACGGTCGAATACAACATCGCCTACGGCCGCACCGGCGCGAGCCGTGGTGAGGTCGAAGGCGCGGCCAAGGCGGCGCACATCCACGCCTTCATCGTTTCGACGCCGAAGGGCTACGACACGATGGTCGGCGAGCGCGGGCTCAAGCTCTCGGGTGGCGAGAAGCAGCGCGTCGCGATCGCGCGCACCTTGCTGAAGAACCCCCCGCTGCTGATCTTCGACGAGGCCACGTCGGCGCTCGACTCGGCCAACGAGCGCGCGATCCAGGAAGAGCTGCGCAGCGCGGCGCGCAACAAGACGGCGCTGGTGATCGCGCACCGGCTCTCGACCGTGGTCGACGCGCACCAGATCCTGGTGATGGAGCTCGGCCGCATCCTCGAGCGCGGCACGCACGCCGAGCTGCTGGCGCTGAACGGGCGCTATGCGGACATGTGGCGGTTGCAGCAGAGCACGGCAGAGGAAGCGGCCTGAGCCTTCGCTACACTCGTTTGTGTGGAAACCAAATGGTTCGAGGATTTCGTCTCGCTCGCCGAGACGCG
>JANXVK010000443.1 GCA_025351675.1 Rhizobacter sp. | reverse complement strand
GCGCCGCGCGGCGCGAGGTTGCCGCGCAGCACGGCCATGCTGCCCTGCGCGTTGATCGGGTTCGCCCGCGGGCGAATCACCTGCTGGCCGGGGTCGATCTCGGCGCCGTTCATGTAGTCGCGCAAGGTGCCGCCCATCACGGTCGGCGCATCGAGGTCGAGCAGATCCTGCAGTTCGTGCAGCAGCCGCGGCACGCCGCCGGCCCAGTGGAAGTGCTCCATGTAGTGCGCGCCGCTGGGCTTCAGGTCGACCAGCACCGGCACCTCGCGGCCGAGCCGGTCGACCTCGGCCAGATCGATCGGGATGCCCAGGCGCCCCGCCGCCGCGGTCAGGTGGATCAACCCGTTGGTCGAGCCGCCGATCGCCTGCATGATGATCAGTGCGTTGCGGAACGCGGCCGGCGTCATCACCTCGCTCGGCTTCGGGTGGCCGCTGATCGCCATTGCGACCGCCTGCTTGCCGCTCGCCTCGGCGCTGCGCAGCCGGTCGGCATGCGTCGCCGGGATCGCCGCCGAGCGCGGCAGCGCCAGGCCCATCACCTCGATGATGCAGGCCATCGTGCTGGCGGTGCCCATCACCATGCAGGTGCCAGCCGTCGGCGCGAGGCGCTCGTTGATCGCCTCGATCTCGATCGCATCGATGCGGCCGCCGCGGTGCTCGCCCCACAGGCGCCGGCAGTCGGTGCACGCGCCGAGCTGCTCGCCCTTGTGGTGGCCGACCAGCATCGGCCCGACCGGCACGAACACGGCGGGCACGTCGGCCGAGGCCGCGGCCATCATCTGCGCCGGGATGGTCTTGTCGCAGCCGCCGATCAGCACCACCGAATCCATCGGTTGCGCGCGCAGCATCTCTTCGGTGTCCATTGCCATCAGGTTGCGCAGGAACATGCTCGTCGGGTAGGCGAACGACTCGTGGATCGAGATCGTCGGGAACTCCATCGGCAGCCCGCCGGCGAGCATCACGCCGCGCTTGATCGCCTCGACCAGCTTGGGCACGTTGCCGTGGCAGGGGTTGTAGTCGCTGAAGGTGTTGGTGATGCCGACGATGGGGCGCGCGAGCGCGTCGTCCGACAGGCCCATCGCCTTGATGAACGCCTTGCGAAGAAAGAGCGAGAAGTCGGCGTCGCCGTACGACGTGAGCCCCTTGCGCATGCCTTGAGTCATGGTTTGAGTCCAATAAAAGAACCGCTCAATTATTAATAATGATTGATAAAGAGTCAATCGACTAATAGCATTTGCGGAGGTTTCTCAATTTTATGGACTGCTTATTGCTGCATTGCGGTATGCACTATTGACAATTTACTAGCGCGGCGAGGACAATGACCGACACCTCACAAGCCCCTTGGGCGCCACACCAGGAGACCGACATGGCCATCAGCCGCCCGATCCGAAGCCTCTCGAATGCCCTCGTCTGCGCGATCGGCCTGCTGGCCGGCGCAGCCCAGGCGCAGCAGACCGTGACGATGTGGAGCCATTGGCCCGACGAGGCCTCGAAGCGCGGCTTCGTCGAAGGCCAAGTCAAGGCTTTCGAGGCGGCCACGCCGTCGTGCAAGGTAAATTTGCAGTTCATCCAGAAAGCCGACCTGTACACCTCGGCCAAGACCGCGGTGCGCACCGGCCAAGCGCCCGACATCTTCTGGCTCGAACCCGACGAGATCGCGTTCGCGAAGAGCGGCTACCTTGAACCGCTCGATGCTTATGTCGATCTGAACAATCTCGAAGACTGGGCGCGCAAGTCGTGGACGTACAACGGCAAGGTCTACGCGCTGCCGCTCGAGGCCTACACGGTCGAGCTCTACTACAACCGCGAGCTGATGAAGAAGATCGGCGTCACGCCCCCGGCCAGCATGCAGCTCTCGCAGGCCGAGTTCACCGACATGGTGAAGAAGTCAGTCGCCGCCGGCATCACGCCGCTGGCGCAGGGCGTCGGCGACCGCCCGTACCCCGGTGCCTACTTTCTCCAGGAAGTGCTGCTGCGAAAGCTGGGCACCGACGACTACCTGCTGCTGATGACCGGCAAGCTGTCTTACACCGACCCGCGCGTGATCGATGCGCTGACCTGGGTCAAGCAGCTCGTCGACGCCGGCGCCTACCCGAAGAGCTTCGCGACGCTGAAGCTCGGCGAATCGCACTACTACTTCCACACCAACCCGGGCGCGCTGACCTTCCCGATCGCGAGCTGGTACACCGGCCGCGCGTTCGTCGACCCGGCCAAGGGCGGGCAACCGGCCGGCTTCCAGCTCGGGGTGATGAAGTACCCGGCGATCGCCGGTGCCAAGTGCCCCGAGTGCAAGACGCTCGCGGTCGGCGGCAGCTACGTGATGTACTCGAAGAGCAAGAACAAGGAATGCGCCGGCAAGCTGCTGAGCTCGTTCGCGAACATCGAATCGGGCAACAAGTGGATGGAGGGCGTGCTGCTGCAGACCGGCATCAAGACCGACCCGTCACGCATCAAGAGCATCTACGCGCCCTACTTCAAGGAACTGCAGGAGCGCAGCGCCGGCGCCAAGTTCTTCATCGGCACGCCCTTGCAGTACTACTCAGGCAAGTGCGCCGACACGTTCACGCAGGTGCTGAACCGCGCGTTTCCCGGCGGGCTGATGAGCGTGAACGATGCCGCCACGCAGATGGACGCGGCCTGCAAGGCCGCCAGCTGACGTGACAGCTTCCGCAACACCGGCGGCCGGGCGCTCGCGCCTCGCCGCGTGGTTCAACACGTCGGGCGGTGACTCGCGCAGCGCCTCAATGTCGACCGTGATGGTCTTCCTCGCGCCTGCGCTGCTCATCTACGCCGCGCTGACCGCCTACCCGGTGTTGCGGACCTTCTACAACGCGTTCTTCACGATCGGCGACATCAACACCGCCACCTTCGTCGGCCTCGACCACTTCAGAGAAGTGTTCAAGGACGCGACCTTCTGGGCCGCCGTGCGCAACACCGCGATCTGGTCGCTGATCGCACCGGTGATGGACGTCGTCACCGGCCTGCTGCTGGCGCTGTGCCTGTACGCCGGCGTGCCGTACGCGCGCTTCCTGCGCGTCGCCTGGTTCACGCCGGTGCTGCTGTCGTACGTGGTCGTCGGCATCCTGTGGGTCTGGATCTACAACTACGACTGGGGCATCGTCAACGTCGCGCTGCGCGCGGCGGGCTTGGGCAGCTGGGCGCAGGCCTGGCTCGGCGACCCCAAGTTCGCGCTCGGCGCGGTGATGATCACGCACACCTGGAAGTGGGCCGGCTTCAACATGGTGGTGTGCCTGGCGGCGCTGCACTCGCTGCCGTCCGAGGTGCTCGAAGCCGCCGAACTCGACAACTGCGGCTGGGGCGCGAAGCTCGTGCACATCATCGTGCCGATGCTGCGGCCGACGCTGCTGAACCTTTACGTGCTCGCCTTCATCGGCAAGATGAAAGTGTTCGATCTCGTCTTCATCATGACCGAGGGCGGACCGATGTGGGCGACCGAAACGGTCTCGACCTACGTCTACAAGCGCGCCTTCAACTGGAACACCTTCGACCTCGGCTACCCGTCGGCCATTGCGGTCGTCTGGTTCGTGGTGGTGATCGGCTTCGTGCTGTTCTTCAACCGGATGTTCAAGCAGAAAGAACGCCTGGAGTACTGACATGAAGCACCCGTCACACTACCTGCGCCACGGTGGCCTGATGGCCATCATCGTGCTCTACACGCTGTATTCGGCACTGCCCTTCGTCTGGGTCGGCACGATGTCGGTACGTAGCACCGGCGAGATCAGCGCCTCGCACTTCGCGTGGCCGGAGGTCTGGCACTGGGAGAAATTTCGCGTCGCGTGGGTCGACTCGCATTTCGCGACCTATTTCTGGAACAGCATGATCGTGGTCGGCGCGGCGGTCGCGATCGTCACGCTGCTCGGCGCGGCCGCCGCACACTGCCTGGCGCGCTACAACTTCCGCGGCAACCGGCTCGTGTACTTCATCCTCTTCAGTTCGATCATCTTCCCGCCGCAGATCATCCTGATCTCGCTGTTCCAGGTGCTGGTCGAATACAACCTCTACAACTCGCTGATCGGCCTGACGCTGGTGTACGTGGGCCTGCAACTGCCGCTTACCGTGTACCTGCTCGAAGGCTTCTTCGCGCGCATCCCGCAAGACCTGTTCGACGCCGCCAAGATCGACGGCTACTCTGACTTCGCGATCTTCTTCCGCATCGTGTTGCCGGTCGGCATGCCGGCGATCGCGACGACCGTGATCCTGAACTTCATCCAGTTGTGGAACGAGTTTCTGTTTGCGGTTGTGCTGGTCAACGACCCGAATTCGGCCACGCTGCCGATCGGCATTCGCCGCTTCATGGGCGACTACTTCCAGGACATCGGGATGATCGCCACCGGCATGATGATCGCGGTGATCCCGGTCGTGATCGTCTACGCGTTCTTCTCGGAAAAGCTCATCCAGGGCATGACCGCCGGCGCCGTCAAGTAGCGCGTCAGGCGACGTCTCTTCACGCCCCTTCTTTCGCATCGAATCGGAGTTCCCCTTGGCCGTCGTTCGCCTCGCCAACATCTTCAAGCGTTACGCCGGTGCCGCGGCGCCATCGGTCGACGACGTCTCGTTCACCGTCGCCGACGGCGAGTTCATGGTGCTGCTCGGGCCTTCGGGTTGCGGCAAGTCGACGACCTTGCGAATGATCGCCGGGCTCGAGTCGATCACCGGCGGCGAGATGAGCATCGACGGCCGCGTCGTCAATGACGTGCCGGCGATGGACCGCGACATCGCGATGGTGTTCCAGTCGTACGCGCTCTACCCGCACATGACGGTCGCCGAGAACCTCGCGTTCGGCCTGAAGCGCCGCAAGGTCGACAAGGCCCGGATCGACGAGCGCGTCGGCAAGGCCGCGAGCATTTTGGGCCTTGGCGAGCTGCTGCAACGCAAGCCGTTCGCGCTCTCGGGCGGGCAGCGCCAGCGCGTCGCGCTCGGCCGCGCGATCGTGCGCGAGCCCAAGGTCTTCCTGTTCGACGAACCGCTCTCGAACCTCGACGCCGCGCTGCGCGTGAACACGCGCAACGAGCTCGTGCGGCTGCACCGCCGGCTCGGCGCGACGATGATCTACGTGACGCACGACCAGGTCGAGGCGATGACGATGGGCCAGCGCATCTGCGTGATGAACAAGGGCCAGGTGGCGCAGATCGGCAAGCCGCTTGACGTGTATCGCCAGCCGGCGGATGCGTTCGTCGCGCGCTTTCTGGGCAACCCGCCGATGAATCTTGCGAAGGCGAAGATCGTGTCGCAAGCCGGTGCGAACTTCGCGCAGGTGGGCGGCGCGATGCTGCCGCTGGCGCGCTGGTCGGCGACCGATCTGGCCGCCAGTGGTGGTGACGTGCTGATCGGCATCCGGCCCGAGGAACTGGGTTTGCTCGATGCCGGAAGCGGCGAGGTGAACTCGCTGCGTGGCACGGTCTCGGCGATCGAGCCGTTGGGCGCCGAGACCTTGATCGTGATCGACCTGGACGGCGCGGCCGGCGAGGCCACCGCGCGCGTGCACCGCGACGTGCAGCTCACGCTCGGCGACCCCGCAAACCTCGGCTTCTCGGCCAAGGCGCTCTACCTGTTCGACGGCCGGACCGAGAAGGCCATTCTCGCGAGCGCCCCATGAGCGCGCCGCTGCTGCGCATCGGGATGATCGGCGCCGGCTGGGTCACGCAGCACCACCTCGCGGGCTGGCACCGCGAAGCGGCGCGCGCCCGCGTCGTCGCGATCGCCGACCCGTCGCTGGCGAACGCAAAGGCGCGTGCCGATGCGTTCGGCATCGACACCGTCTACGCCGATGCGGACGCGATGTTCGCGGCCGAGAAACTCGACGCGGTCGACATTGCTTCGCCGCGCGAGACCCACGCTGGGCTGGTGCGGCTGGCCGCCTCGCACGGTATCCCGACGATCTGCCAGAAGCCGCTCGCGCCGACCTTCGAGGAGGCCACGCGCCTGGTCGACGATGTGAGCGCGATCGCCGGCATGCGGCTGATGGTCCACGAGAACTGGCGCTTCCGCCTGTACTACCGGCAGATCGCGGAGTGGCTGCGCGCCGACCGCATCGGCCGCGTGCAGCAGGCGCAGATGACGCTGCTCAGCTCGGGGCTGATCGCCGATGCGGGCGGAGCGTTGCCCGCACTGGTGCGCCAGCCGTTCATCGCGACG
>JANXVK010000431.1 GCA_025351675.1 Rhizobacter sp. | reverse complement strand
AATGTGCAGCCGCAGCTCGCGCCGCTCTCCACTGCCGTTGGCGAGGTCTACCGCTACACCATCGACGCCCCCGGCCTCTCTGATGTGCAAGTGCGCACCTTGCAAGACTGGACCGTGCGGCCTGCACTCCGCCAGACGCCTGGCGTGGCCGACATCGTGAGCTTCGGCGGCGCGATCAAGGAGTACCAGATCGAGGTCGACCCGCTGCTGCTGCGCAAGTACCAGGTCACGCTCGACCAGCTCAACCAGGCAGTGGGCAATGCCAACGGCAACGCCGGCGGCGGTCTGCTGCGCCAAGGCGATGCCTCGCTGGTGGTGCGCTCGAGTGGCTTGTTCACGAGCGTGGCCGACATCCGCAGCGCGGTGGTCGCCGCGCGCCAGGGACGCACCATCACCGTCGCCGACGTGGCCGAGGTACGCGACGGCGAGCGCCCTCGCTATGGCTATGTGGGCGCCGACCAGCGCGACAGCATCGTCGAAGGCATCGTCTCGATGACCAAGGGCGGCGACCCCGCCAAGATCAATGCCGAGCTGAAGCGCCGCATCGCGCTGCTGCAGGCCAAGCTGCCCAAGGGCGTGAGCATCGTACCGATATACGACCGCACCGAGCTGGTGCGGCACACGGTTTCGACCGTGGCGGAGAACCTGATCATCGGCGCGTTGCTCGTGATGGCGGTGCTGATCGTGTTCCTGTCGAGCTGGCGCGCTGCGCTGATCGTGGCCACGGTGATCCCGCTGGCATTGCTGTTCGCCTTCGTCCTGATGAATGCGCGTGGCGTGTCGGCCAACCTGATCTCGCTCGGCGCGGTGGACTTCGGCATCATCATCGACAGCGCCGTCGTGATCGTCGAGGCGCTGATGGTGGGGCTGGCCGTCAAGGCGGCAGGTAACGTGACGGCTGCAGGGGTGGACTCTCCCGGCGCCCGGCATCAGCGCATGGGTGTGCTGCAGCGCACGATGTCGGAGCTGGCGCACCCGGTGCTTTTCTCCAAGGCCATCATCATCCTGGCCTTCGTACCCATCTTCACCTTCCAGCGCGTCGAAGGGAAGATATTCACCCCGGTGGCACTCACCTTGAGCTTCGCGCTCATCGGCGCCGTGCTGCTGACCTTCACGCTGCTGCCCACGCTGCTCTCGTTCGCGCTTCAGCGTCAGACGCTCGCCGAGAAGCACAAGCCCTGGCTGGAGCGCCTGCAACGGCGCTATCGCGGGTTGGTGGCCAGTACGATGCGGCGCTCGCGCCTCACGCTGCTGCTCTCGGCAGTGCCGGTGGTGATCGCCCTCGTGCTGGCGCCGCGCCTCGGCAGCGAGTTCTTGCCCAAGCTCGACGAGGGCAACATCTGGCTCACCGTGACCCTGCCGACGTCGGCTGCGCTGGAGACCACCAAGGCGATCGAAGGTCAAGTGCGCAAGCTGCTGCTTGGCTATCTCGAGGTCTCGCACGTGATCGCGCAAGTCGGTCGGCCTGACGACGGCTCCGACCCCAAGGGCCCGAACAACCTCGAGATCCTGGTCGACCTGAAACCACGCAGCGACTGGCGCTTCGCGTCGAAAGAGGCGCTTGTCGCCGACATGTCGATCCAGCTCGCACGCATTCCCGGTGTCTCGACCAACTTCTCGCAGGTGATCCAGGACAACGTGGAAGAGTCGCTCTCGGGCTTTCGCGGCGAGATCGTCGCCAAGATCAGCGGCGACAACCTCGACATCCTCGACCAGAAGGCCACCCAGGTGGCCGCGGTGATCAACGGTATTCGCGGCGCGACCGATGTCGACACCACCCGCATCGGCGGCCAAGCCGAGCTGGTAATCACCCCCGACAGGCAGCGCTTGGCCCGCCATGGCCTGGCCATCAACGACGTGACCACGCTGGTCAACGAGGCGATGTCGGGCGCCGCAGTCACCAGCTTCTACGAGGCCGACAAGCGCTTCGACGTGGTCGTGCGCCTGGCCCAGAAATACCGGCTCGGCGTTGACGCTGTGCGCTCGTTGCAGCTCTCACTGCCAGGCACGCAGGTCGGCAACGGGCCGGGCACGATTGCCCTCGGCGATGTCGCGAACGTGGAGGTGCGGGAAGGTGCCTCTCGCATCCTGCGCGACTCGGGCTCGCGCGCCGTGATCGTCAAGGTCAACCTGCTGGGGCGAGACCAGGGCAGTTTCGTGGCCGAAGCCCAGCGCCTGGTCGCCGAGCAGGTGCAATTGCCGGCGGGCTACGACCTCGTCTGGGGTGGTCAATTCGAGAACTCCGAGCGCGCCACCAAGCGGCTGGCGGTCATCGTGCCGCTCACTGGCTTGCTGATCTTCTCGCTGCTGTTCTGGACCTTCCGCTCCATCAGGCTCGCAAGCATCGTGCTGTGCATGGTGCCATTCACCTTGATCGGCGGCGTGGCGGCGCTCGGTCTTGCGGGGCTCCACCTCTCGGTATCGGCCGCGGTGGGCTTCATCGCGGTGGCGGGCATCTCGGTGCAGAACGGCGTGATC
>JANXVK010000410.1 GCA_025351675.1 Rhizobacter sp. | reverse complement strand
ACTTCGTGGACCTCGGCGGGCCGGGACCCGCCCGGCGGGTGGCGGCGTACCCGCCGCCGGGTGCACCACTCAGTCGCGCTTCTTCGCGCGCGGATGCGCCGCGTCGTAGACCTTCGACAGGTGCCCGAAATCGAGCTGGGTGTAGACCTGCGTGGTCGTGATGTTGGCGTGGCCGAGCAGTTCCTGGACCGCGCGCAGGTCGCCGCTCGATTGCAGCACGTGGGTCGCGAACGAGTGCCGCAGCATGTGCGGGTGCACGTGCGTGGGCAGCCCCGCGCGCAGCGCGCGCAGCTTCAGGCGCGTGCGCACCTGGCCGGCGCTGATCCGCGCGCCGCGCGCGCCGACGAGCAGCGCGGGTTCGTCGTCGCGTGCCAGTTCGGATCGCAGCGCGAGCCAGGCCTGCAGCGCCTTCAGCGCCGATGCGCCGACCGGCACGCCGCGCCGCTTGCTGCCCTTGCCGAGCACGTGTGCGGTCGCGTCCGCGGCATCGATCCAACCTTCGCCGCCGGGGTTCAGGTCGAGGCCGACCAACTCGCTGACGCGCAACCCGCAGCCGTACAGCAGCTCGACGATGCACTGGTCGCGTGCTTCGACGGTGGGTGAATCCGTTGCTTCCGGCGCGTCGGCCAGCGCCATCGCGAGGTCGACAGAAAGTGCCTTCGGCAACGGCTTCGCGGCCTTGGGTGCGCGCACACCGTCGACGGGATTCAGCGCGACCAGGCCGTCGCGCCCGAGCCACCGATACAAGCCGCGCCACGCCGACAGCACCAGCGCGATGCTGCGCGGCCCGAGGCCCCGGCCGTGCAGCGACGCGGCCCAGCGGCGAATGTGATGCACCTGCACCTCGCGCAACGGCAGCGTCTGCGCCGCGGCGAAATCGGTCAACCGAACGAAGGCCTCGCGGTAGAGCTGCAGCGTGCGCGCTGCGAGCCGGCGCTCGACCTCGAGGTGAACGAGGTGGCGTCGAATATCGTCGTCTTCAGCCACGCACCGGCAGCAAGCGCGACAGCGCGGCGCCGGCGATCTCGCCGATGCGCGCGAGAAACTCGGTGCCCATGTCGGCGGTGTAGCGGGTCGGGTCGGGCGAGGCCAGCACCAACATGCCGAAAGCCGCAGTCGGCGTGCTCTCGGCAGCATCGGCACGCAGCGGGATCATCGTCATCGACTTCGCGCCGGTCGGCTCGGCCAGCCACTGGGCGGCCTCGAAGCCGGAGTTCACGCCGCAGTACGGCAGGCTCAGGCTGCCGGCGAAGAGCTTGATGTCGTCGCCGACAGGCTGCGCGAAGTCGTGCGTCGCGAAGCCCGCGGCCGCGCCCCAGACGCGGATGCCGGCCTGCGGAATCATGAACTGGTGCATCAGCTCGCGCACCAGCACGCCCGGCAGGTCGGCGGGCTGCGCCACCAGCATCAGCGTGCGCGTCCAGCGGTGCAGGCGGTCGGCGATCGAGACGTTGTCCTGGCCGTAGCGGATCATCTCGATGATCTTGCCTTCGAGGCCGCGGATCTTGTCGCGCAGCATCTCCATCTGGCGCTCCTGCAGCGAGACCGCGCGCTGGCCGTGCGGGCTGGTCAACTGCACGCTGCCGAGCAGCTCGGCGTGGCGCTCGAAAAAGCCGGGCGTGTTCGCCAGGTAGTTGGCGATGTCGGTTTCGGTGATGCCTTGCACGCCGCTGGTCATAGTTCAATCTCTCCGTCAAAAACTGTTTCGGCCGGGCCGGTCATCAGCACGTGCGCGTTGTCGTTGTTCGCGCCGCCCTGCCATTCGATGGTGAGGCGCCCGCCGCGCGCGTCGACATCGACCCGCGAATCGAGCAGCCCGAGGCGGATGCCGGCGACGACTGCCGCACATGCACCGGTGCCGCACGCCAACGTCTCGCCCGCGCCGCGCTCGTGCACGCGCAGGCGGATGTGCGTGCGGTCGACGACTTGCATGAAGCCGGCGTTCATCTGGCGCGGAAAGCGCGCATGGCTTTCGACCGCCGGGCCGATGCTCGCGACCGGCGCGCTGTCGATGTCGGCGACGAGCTGCACCGCGTGCGGGTTGCCCATCGACAGCACCGCGACCTCGACGATCTGATCGCCCACATCGAGCGGCCACATCGCGAACGAGCCGACCTCGCGGGCCGTCAGGCCGCTCGCATCGAACGGCACGCGGGCCAGCTCGAAGATCGGCGCGTTCATGTCGACCGTGACGCGGCCGTCGTTCTGCAGGCGCAGCTCCAGCACGTTGTTCAGGGTCGCGACGCGCAGGGAGCGCTTGTCACTCAGACCGTGCTCGTTGACATAGCGCACGAAGCAGCGCGCGCCGTTGCCGCAGTGCTCGACCTCGTCGCCGCTGCCGCCGTTGAAGATGCGGTAGCCGAAATCGATGCCGGGCACATCGCTGCGCTCGACCATCAGAATCTGGTCGGCGCCGATGCCGAAACGCCGGTCGCCGAGCTTCCGGATTTGTTCAGGCGTCAGTTCCACCGGCGCGCGCGTGCCGTCGAGCACGACGAAGTCGTTGCCGGCGCCCTGCATCTTGGTGAACTTCAGCTTCATCGCGTGATTATGGCTTCGGCAGTCGGCTGCGCCGCCTTCACCTCGCTGCGCGACATGAGCCTGCGCCGCAGCGCGCGAGGCGCGCTGTCGTCGGTTCAGTACAAGGTGCCCTGGCCCTGCGGTCGCGTCTTGAAACGCTTGTGCACCCACAGGTACTGCGCCGGCAGCCGCCGAATCTCGGACTCGATCCATTCGTTCATGCGTGCGGTATCGGCCAGCGGGTCGTCGGTCGGGAAGTCGGTCCATGCCGGCAGAAAGCGCACGCGGTAGCCTGCGCCGCCCGGCAGCGTTTCGGCGACGACCGGCTGCACGACCATGTTCAGCGCGCGCGCGAGCCGCGACGGCGCGAGCAGCGTGGCCGCGGGAATGCCGAAGAACGGCACGAAGGCGGCGTCGCGCTCGCCGAAGTCCATGTCGGGCAGGTTGAAGAACGCGTCGCCGCGGCGGATCGCGCGGAACAGCGCCTTGCCGGCTTCGTCGCGTGGGAAGATTTCGGCATTGCCCAGGCGCAGGCGGCCGCGGCGGATCGCGGCGTCCATCACCGGATCACTCTGTTTCTGGTAGATCGAGATGGCCTTGCGCGTCTGGAACAGCAGCACCGAGACGCCGGCGACGTCGAGCGCCATGAAATGCGGCGCCAGCCACATCACGGGGCGCTCGCTGCGTTCGGCCAGCGTCACGTCGCCCTCGACGTGGATCAGGCGCTTCAGCCGCGCGGGCGAGGCGTACCAGAGCAGCCCGCGCTCGAGGATGCTGCGGCCCAGCCATTGAAAGTGTTCGCGCGCCAGCGCCTCGTGCTCGGCGTGCGCCTGCTCGGGGAAGCACAGCGCGATGTTGCGCAGCGCGATGCGGCGGCGCGCTGTCGCCAGCGGGTAGAGCAGCCGGCCCAAGCCGCGGCCGAGCCACGCCTGCGCACCCAGTGGCAGGCAATGCAACAGCCACAGCAAAGCCAGCAGAATTCGCGCGCCCAACCTCACTCCTCGTTCTATTTTTCTGCCGAGCGCGGCTGTTTGTACCGGTTGTAGCCCCACAGATACTGCTGCGGGCACTGCCGGATCAGCCGCTCCATCGCCCGGTTGATGATGGCGGCGGATTCTGCCTGAGGGTGCCCCGAGGCCGCCGCTTCGCGGCGTCCGCCCCCGTGGGCCACGAAGGGGCCTTGCGTGGCCCTTGGGGTCAGGTCGCGTTGGGGCGGCCCGGCGTCGGCCTGAGCGGCATCCATCGTCGGCAAGGTCTCGCCCAGTTCGCTGACCCGCACCGTGTAACCGGCACCACCCGCCAAGCGCTCGCCCCAGATCAGCAACGGCAGCGCGCCGGTTTGTTGCACCAGCCGCGCGGCCAACGTCATCGTGTACGCCGGCTTGCCGAAGAAAGGCACCCACACGCCCATGCCGTCGGGCGGCACTTGGTCGGGCAGCAGGCCGACGGCCTCGCCGCGGCGCAGCGCACGCATCATCTGGCGCACGCCGGCGAGCGTGGCCGGTGCGGTCGCGACGCCGGGGCGCGCGCGCGACTGGTCCATCACCTCGCGCAGCGCGGCTTTGCGCGCCGGCCGGTACAGCACGGTGATCGGGCCGTGCGCGGCGGCGAGGTCTTGCGCGATCGCCTGCGCGGTGACCTCGAAGCTGCCCATGTGCGGGGTCAGCAGCACCACGCCGCGGCCGGCACGCAATGCACTCTCGATCAGTTCGCGGCCTTGCCAGTTGAGCTGCGGGCCGATCGGTTGACCGGCAGGCCGCATCCACAGGAACGGCGCCTCGGCGACCATGCGCCCGGCCGATGCGATCGCCGGCCGCGCCTCGGCGGGCGAGACGCCGGCCTGACGCGCGTTCTCGCGAAAGCGCCGTCGGTAGGAAGGCGACGCCCAGTAGGTGATCCAGCCCAGCGCGGCGCCGATCGCGTGCAGAAACCACAGGGGCCGGCGGGCAAGCCAGCGGAACAGGCTCAGCATCTTCTTTATAATCGAGTCATCGCCGAGTTAATTTGAACTACTTGCGGGCGATGCGCAGGCTTCTCACGGAGGCCGGCGCCGGATGGCACCAAGGCGCCGTTCAACAAATGCCGCTAAAGCGTTCGCCGCTCCTTCCAGAGTTTCAGGCCGGCAACGCAAGCCTTGCAACCTTTTGGGAGTTTAAGAGTGTCGAACGATTTCCTTTTTACATCCGAGACCGTCTCCGAGGGCCACCCCGACAAGGTCGCCGACCAGATCTCCGACGCCATTCTCGACGCGATCTTCGCGCAAGACCCGCGCTCGCGCGTCGCCGCCGAGACGCTGACGAACACCGGTCTCGTCGTGCTGGCGGGTGAGATCACCACCAACGCGCACGTCGACTACATTCAGGTCGCGCGCGACACGATCAAGCGCATCGGCTACGACAACACCGAGTACGGCATCGACTACAAGGGCTGCGCGGTGATGGTCTGCTACGACAAGCAGAGCAACGACATCGCCCAAGGCGTCGACCATGCGAGCGACGATCATCTGAACATCGGCGCCGGCGACCAAGGCCTGATGTTCGGCTACGCCTGCGACGAAACCCCCGAACTGATGCCCGCGCCGATCTACTACGCGCACCGCCTCGTCGAGCGCCAGGCGCAGCTGCGCAAGGACGGCCGCCTGCCGTTCCTGCGGCCCGATGCGAAGAGCCAGGTCACGATGCGCTATGTCGACGGCAAGCCGCATTCGATCGACACGGTCGTGCTGTCGACCCAGCACCACCCCGACCAGAGCGAGACGCCGACGAAAATGAAGGCCTCGTTCGTTGAAGCCATCATCGAAGAGATCATCCGCCCGGTGCTGCCGAAGGAATGGCTGAACGACACCAAGTTCCTGATCAACCCGACCGGCCGCTTCGTCATCGGCGGCCCGCAGGGCGATTGCGGCCTGACCGGTCGCAAGATCATCGTCGACACCTATGGCGGCGCCTGCCCGCACGGTGGCGGCGCGTTCTCGGGCAAAGACCCGAGCAAGGTCGACCGCTCGGCCGCGTACGCCGCGCGTTACGTCGCGAAGAACATCGTCGCCGCCGGTCTGGCGCGGCAATGCGAGATTCAGGTCGCCTACGCGATCGGCGTCGCGCGCCCGATGAACGTCACGGTCTATACCGAAGGCACCGGCGTGATGTCGGACGACAAGCTTTCGGCACTGGTGCAGGAGCACTTCGACCTGCGCCCGAAGGGCATCATCCAGATGCTCGACCTGCTGCGTCCGATCTACGAGAAGACCGCCGCCTACGGCCACTTCGGTCGCGAGGAGCCGGAGTTCACCTGGGAACGCACTGACAAGGCGAACGCGCTGCGTGCAGCGGCCGGGCGATGAGCCCGGCAGGCGCGCAGCGCCTCGTTCGCCTTGGGGCGAAGTTCATGTCGCGAAGCGACGTGAACGCAGACCACAAGGCCGCCATGCTGCGGGCCGCAGCCGGCCTGTAAGCACCGAGGCAGCGCGCTGATGGTCGAGATCCGTCAGGTCGAGACCTTCGACGAAGCCGCCGCGGCGGCGTTGACGGAGCCGATCTTCGGCGACGCGGCGCGCCAGCACTACATGCGCGAGCTCATCGGCGCCGAGGCCGAAGCGCGCAATGCCGAGTTGCGCGCCGCGCTGCCGAAGCCCGAGCGCATCCGCCTCGGCGCGTTCGACGGCGAGCGCCTGGTCGGCTTGAGCAGCGGCTGGTTCGTTGTCGGCGGCGACTTCCACATCGGCCTGTCGGCGGTCGACCCGGCCCATCGGCGCCAGGGCCTCTACACGCGCCTGCTGAACACGATTGAGCAGCGCGTGCGCGAGCGCGGCGG
>JANXVK010000365.1 GCA_025351675.1 Rhizobacter sp. | reverse complement strand
CCCGACGCCGTCCTCGCGCTCGGGCCGACGACCTCCGAGGCCGGCGAGCCGGGCGAGCCGACGCGCGGGCCGCAGCTGATCGATCACATCAAGCTCGGCTTCGCCTACCAGATGCACCTGAAGGACGAGTGGCAGAAGGTGCGCCTCACGCACGTGAGCGCCGGCCGCAGCTTCTTCGTCTTCACGCGTGGCAAGAAGCACCAGGAAACGATCTCGATGACCTCGCGCATGCTTTCGCGCATGTGCGAAACCGGCCGCATGCGCGCAGTCGAAAGCGCCTACCTGATGGAACGCGCGACGCATCGGGCGCGCAAGCAACTCGCGGCGTTGAGGTCGAAGACGCGGGTTTGAGGCGCGGGTCGACGCGCGATTCGATGCGCGACCAGGCTTTCTTCACCCGGAAATCAAACGCCGCGCCATGCGCAAGGCCGCGGCTAGGCTAGAAGCGTCCGCCCGGCCCGTGCCGGCGATGTCGAACGCCGTGCCGTGGTCCGGGCTGGTGCGCACGAAGGGCAAACCCAGCGTCACGTTGACGCCGTGCTCCACACCGAGGTACTTCACCGGGATCAAGCCGTGGTCGTGCGTCATCGCGACGACAATGTCGAATTCGCCCGGGTGCCCGGCCACGTCGCGCGCGCGCATGAACACCGTGTCGGGCGCGAACGGGCCGCTCGCGTCGATGCCGTCGGCGCGTGCCGCGGCGATCGCCGGCCCGATGATGCGCAACTCCTCGTCGCCGAACAGACCGCCCTCGCCGGCGTGCGGGTTCAGCCCGGCCACGCCGATGCGCGGCGCTGGCATGCCCCAACGCGCCGCGCTGCGGTGCGCGATCCGGATCGTCTCGAGCACCGCATCGAACGTGACCGCGTCGATCGCGCGGCGCAGCGACATGTGGATCGTCACCAGCACCGTGCGCAGCTCGTCGTTGGCCAGCATCATGCGCACCGGTGGCGGCTCAGTGCCGGGCGCGGCGAGCGCCTGCAGCATCTCGGTGTGGCCGGGGTAGCCGACACCGGCGGCGGCCAGCGCCTCCTTGTGGATCGGTGCGGTAACGATGGCCGAGATCTCGCCAGCGCGTGCGAGCTCGACGGCGCGTGCGATGCACGCCGCGGCGGCAGCGCCGGCACGCGCGTCGACCCGGCCGACCGGCGCAGCGAGCAGATCGCCCGGCAGCCCCTCGACTTGCAGCACCGGCACGCAGTTCGGCGGCACATCGAACGCCTGCGCGGTGTGCTCGACGCGCGCGACCGCGAGCATCCCGCCGGTGAACGCCGCCGCGCGCCGCATCACGCCGACATCGCCGAGCATGACGCAACCCGCGCCTTGCGCGCCGCGGAACAGCTTCGCGATGATCTCGGGGCCGATACCGCAGGCGTCGCCCATCGTCAGGGCGACCGGGGCGCTTTGGCGCGGAGTCGGTTCAGGCGTCATGCCCGCATTGTCGCGAGTCGCCGCCCATGCCGCGCGCCGCGCGAAAGCATCGCCGATAATTGAGGCATCGGCCGCGGCGCTTCTCGCGGTGGCCTCACCCGAGTTTCCATGCGCAAAACCTGGCTTGTCTTTTCGCAGGCCGTCACCGTCGCGGTGGCGGTGCTGTTCGTCGTCGCGACGCTGAAACCCGAGTGGCTCCGGCGCGGCGGGATTGGCGCGATGCCGAGCATCGTCTCGATCAACTCGAGCCCGGCGCAGCCATTGCCGGTCGCGCTTGCCGGTGGTGCGGTCACGAGCTACAGCGCCGCGGCCCAACGCGCCTCGCCGGCCGTCGTCAGCATCACTGCGAGCAAGGCACCGGCGCGAAGTGCGCGCAGCGACGACCCGGTGTTCCAGTTCTTCTTTGGCGACCGCTCGCGACAATCGCGCGCCGAGCCGCAGATCGGTCTCGGTTCGGGCGTGATCGTCTCGTCAGAGGGCTACCTGCTGACCAACAACCACGTGATCGACGGCGCCGACGACATCGAGGTGATGCTGACCGACGGCCGCCAGGCCCGCGCCAGGCTCGTCGGCACCGACCCCGAAACCGATGTGGCGGTGCTGAAGATCGAGCTCGACAAACTGCCGACGATCGCGTTCGGCGACGCCGAGAAGCTGCAGGTCGGCGACGTGGTGCTGGCGATCGGCAACCCGTTCGACGTCGGCCAGACGGTCACCTCCGGCATCGTCAGCGCGCTCGGCCGCAACAAGCTCGGCATCAACGTCTTCGAGAACTTCATCCAGACCGACGCGGCGATCAACCCCGGCAACTCAGGCGGCGCGCTGGTCGACGCGGCCGGCAACCTGCTTGGCATCAACACCGCGATTTACTCGCGCACCGGCGGCAGCCTGGGCATCGGCTTCGCGATTCCGGTGACAACCGCGCGCCAGGTGATGGAGGCGCTGATTCGCGACGGCCAGGTCACGCGCGGCTTCATCGGCATTGAGCAGCGCGACCTCACGCCCGAGATCGCGCAGACGCTGAACCTGCCGGTCAAGGAGGGCGTGCTGGTCACCGGCGTGCTGCAGAGCGGGCCGGCGAGCGCGGGCGGGCTGCGGCCGGGCGACGTGGTCGTGAGCGTCGCCGGAACCAAGATCGCCAACAGCTACCAGTTGCTGACGGCGGTGGCCTCGCTCAAGCCCAAGGCGGTCGCGGCGATCGGCGTGCAGCGCGGCGACAAGGCCCTGAACGTGGACGTGACGGTCGGGCAGCGACCCAAGCAACGGCAGCCACTGCGACGCGAGGAATGACAGCGCGCGCGGCGCGCCGGTCGTGAAAGCGCGCGCAGCACGTGAGGCGTGAACGCGCGCGCAGCGCGCTACGCGCTCGTCGTCTCGTCGGCCGGGGCCTGCGTGTGCTTGATGAAGAAGCCGGCGGCGATGATGCCGACCTCGTAAAGAATCACCATCGGGATCGCCAGCGCGAGCTGCGAGACCACGTCGGGCGGCGTCAGCACTGCGGCGATGATGAAGGCCAGCACGACGAAGTACGAGCGGAATGCCTTCAGCTTCTCGATGGTGACGATGTTCAGGCGCGCCAGCACCACCACCGCGATCGGCACCTCGAACGCGGCGCCGAACGCGATGAACATCGTCAGCACGAAGCTCAGGTAAGCCTCGATGTCAGGCATCGCCGAGACGCTCTTCGGCGCGAAGCCCTGGATGAACGTGAACACCTTGCCGAACACGAAGAAATAGCAGAACGCCACGCCGGCGAAGAACAGCAGCGTGCTCGAGATCACCAGCGGCAGCACCAGCTTCTTCTCGTGCCGGTACAGGCCCGGCGCGACGAAGGCCCAGACCTGGTACAGCACGACCGGCAGCGCGGCCATGAACGCCGCCATCAGCGTGATCTTCAGCGGCACCAAAAACGGCGAGATCACGCTGGTCGCGATCAGCGTGCCGCCTTTCGGCAGGTGCTCGACCAGCGGCGCGGCGAGCAGGTCGTAGAGCCCGCCGGAACCGGGCCAGAACATCAACGCGCCGAAGCACACGCCGATGGCGATGCAGGCGCGGATCAGCCGGTCGCGCAGCTCGATCAGGTGCGAGACAAAGGGCTGCTCCGTACCCTCCATCTCGTCGGGCTTGTCGTTCGGGTCGCTCATCGCGCTACGCCGCCGAACGCGGCGGCCGGAACCGCGCGACCCGCGCCGCGCCCGACTGCGCCTTCACGCGCACGCCGGCGCGCTGCTTGTACCACTGCGGCGTCGCGCCGCGCTTGAGGCGCCAGTTCTTCTTCGGGCGCTTGTACTCGGGTGGCGGCGGCGTCCAGCCTTCGTGCTGGCCGCTGTTGGGCGGCAGGATGGCGTTATCGCCATCGTTCCACGAGCTGGCGAGTTCCGATTGGGTCTGATGCACCTCTTTTGAAACCGTATCGCTCACATTGCGCGCCGCGTCCTCGAACTCGGTCTTCATCTTCTTCAGCTCTTCGAGCTCGATCGACCGATTCACCTCGGCCTTCACGTCGGCGACATAGCGCTGCGCCTTGCCGATGAAGTGACCGACCGTGCGCGCCACGCGCGGCAGCTTCTCGGGGCCGATCACGATCAGCGCGACCGCGCCGATCAGCGCGATCTTGTCGAAGCCGAAGTCAATCATCGCAGTGCGTGGTCAATCACCAAGCCGCCGAGACGGGTCACGACTTGGTCTTCGCTTCCACGTCGACGGTGTTGGCGTCGTTGGCACGGGTCGTGTTGACCTGCACCGGCGGCACGGCCGGGTCGGCCGATGCGCCGCCGTCCTTCACGCCGTCCTTGAAACCCTTCACCGCGCCACCGAGATCCTTGCCGATGTTCGTCAACTTCTTGGTGCCGAAGATCAGCACGACGACCAGCAACACGATCAGCCAGTGCCAGATGCTGAATGAACCCATGATTTTTCTCCAAACTACATTCGAGGAATTCTAGGGTACAGAGTTTCCATTACCCTTTGGCCCATGGGCGCGAGCCACCCATGACGTGCATGTGCACATGTTGCACTTCCTGGCGGCCGTCTTCGCCGGTGTTGATCAGGGTGCGGAAACCGTTCGTCACACCGAGTTCGCGCATCAGGTTCGGCGCCATCGAGAGCATCCGGCCGAGCAGCGGCGCGTGGCGCGCTTCGAGTTCGTACATCGTCGACACATGCTCCTTCGGAATCACGAGAACGTGCACCGGCGCCCAAGGCGCAATGTCGTGGAAGACGAGCAACTCGTCGTCCTCGCAGACCTTGCGGCTCGGGATCTTGCCGTCGACGATCTTGCAGAAGAGGCAGTTCGGGTCATGGCTCATCGGCGCCTCCTCACTCCGGCATCGGCCGGCGGTCATTCAGCGCCAGCCAGCCACGAATGACGCGGTACAGGAACCAGATCGAGATGATGGCCCACGCGATCCAGCCCGGCACGACGAGCAGCAGCCACAGCGGGATCGTCACGACGTACAGCACGCCGGCCCACAGCACACTGCGGATGCGCCACTTGAAGTGCGACTCCTGCCAAGTGCCGCGCGCGTCGTCCTTCTTGACGAGGTCGAGGACGAAGGCCGCCAGCAACAGCACGATGCTGGCCTGCACGCCCGGCAGCACCGCAGTGACCGCCACGATCGCATGCAGCGCATAGCTGATGTGACCGACCGTGCGCAAGCCGTTGTCGCGCTGGCTGGTGCCGGTGCCGTTCTCGATGATGTCGTTCATGTTCCGTCTTCCTCCCGCTGTTGCGACTTTCTTGCCGCGAATTCTTCCAGCCCGGAGAGCCCTTCGCGGCGCTCCAGTTCGGCCAGCACGTCGGCCGGCTTCAAGCCGTGCGCGCTGAGCGCCAGCATGCAGTGAAACCACAGGTCGGCGACCTCGCCGACGATCTTGGGCGCGACGCCATCCTTGCAGGCCATCACCACTTCGGTGGCCTCTTCGCCGATCTTCTTCAGGATCGCGTCGTTGCCCTGGTGAAACAGGCGCGCGACGTAGCTCTTGTCGGGGTCACCGAGCTTGCGCGACTCGATCACCGCGGCCAGGCGCGCCAGCGTGTCGTTGGAACTTGGCGTCATCTCTGGCGTCGTCTGTTGCGTCATTTGTAGATGCGCTCCGGGTCTTTCAAGACCGGTTCGACAGTTCTCCACTCGCCGCCCTTCAGCAACCGGAAGAAGCAGGAGTGGCGGCCCGTGTGGCACGCGATACCGGGCTCGTGCGCTTCGTGGCCGAGTTGTTCGACTTTCATCAGCACCACGTCGTTGTCGCAATCGAGGCGCAACTCGTGCACCTTCTGCACGTTGCCGCTCTCCTCGCCCTTGTGCCACAGGCGGTTGCGCGAGCGGCTGAAGTACACCGCTTCGCCGAGTTCGGCGGTACGCGCCAACGCCTCGCGGTTCATGAACGCGAACATCAGCACGTCGTTGCTGCCGACCTCCTGCGCGATTGTCGGCACCAGGCCTTGCGCGTCCCATTTCACTTCGTCGAGCCAGTTCATGCCGGCAGTGTAGTGGCGCCTTCAAAGCCTCTTTCCTCGGCGAACCATTTCAGCACCGGAAAGGTACCGGGCAAGACGGGGCCGACCCGCACCGGCAAGTCTTGCCAGGCCATCGTCTGCTGCTCGCGCATCTCGAACGCGCCGGTCCAGGTGAAGACCTTGCAGAAGTGCAGGCGGACGCGCGCATGCTCGTAGTCGACGATCTCGACCTTCCACGGCAGCACCACGCCGATCTCGATGCCGAGTTCCTCGCCCAGTTCGCGGCGCAGCGCGGCCTCGACCGACTCGCCGGCCTCGAGCTTGCCGCCCGGGAACTCCCAGTAGCCGGCGTAGACCTTGCCTTCAGGCCGCGAGGTCAACAGAAACTCGCCCTGCGGGTTGATCAGCACGCCCACCGCGACGTCCACCGGACGGCGCGGCGCCTGACCTTCGACATCGACTGGTTCGCGCTGGGTCATGCGTGATGGCGCCCCGAGTAGTCCTTCGCGAACTGGAACGCGACGCGCCCCGAGCGCGAGCCGCGTTCCAGCGCCCAGACCAGGCTCTCCGGCCGCGCCGCCATGATCGCCGCCTCGGCCACCCCGAACCCGCGCAACCACTGCGCGACGATCGCGAGGTACTCGTCCTGGCTGAACGGGTAGAAGCTCACCCACAGCCCGAAGCGCTCGGAAAGCGAAATCTTCTCTTCCACGACCTCGCCCGGATGCACCTCGCCGTTCTCCAGATGCTGGTAGCTGAGGTTCTCCTTCATGTACTCGGGCAGCAGGTGGCGGCGGTTGCTGGTCGCGTAGATGAGCACGTTCTCGGACGATTGCGAGACCGAGCCGTCGAGGATCGACTTCAGCGCCTTGTAGCCCGGCTCGCCCTCGTCGAAGCTGAGGTCGTCGCAGAACACGATGAAGCGCTCCGGGCGCTCGGCCACCAGGTCGACGATGTCGGGCAGGTCGACCAGGTCGGCCTTGTCGACCTCGATCAAACGCAGTCCGCGATCGGCGAACTCGTTCAGGCAGGCCTTGATCAGCGAGCTC
>JANXVK010000303.1 GCA_025351675.1 Rhizobacter sp. | reverse complement strand
CGAGACGCTCGCGCCCGAGATGACCGGCGTGAATCGCGTGTTCCTCTCCAACATGTGGATGTTCAGGCCGGTCATCGAAGCGCAGTTGAAAAAGGGTGCGAGCACCAACGCGTCGCTGCGCACGACGACCGCGCTGACCGTGATCCACGCCGGCCAAGCCGACAACGTGCTGCCGGGCCGGGCGAACGCGACCGTGAACTTCCGGCTGCTGCCGGGCGACACCGGCGATGCGGTGATCGAGCATGTGACCCAGACGATCGCGAACCCTTCGATCAAGATCGAGAAGTCGCCGGGCATGTCGGAAGCCTCAAAGGTCGCGGCCACCGACGCGGCCGGTTTTCAGCTCATCAACAAGACGCTGCGACAACTGCATCCCGACGTGGTCGTCGCCCCCGGGCTGATGATCGGCGCGACCGATTCGCGTCACTTCGACGGCATCGCCGACAACGTCTACAAGTTCTCGCCGGTGCGCGCGAAGCCCGAGGATCTGAAGCGCTTTCACGGCACGAACGAACGCATCTCGACCGACAACTACGTTGAGCTGATCCAGTTCTGGCACCAGCTCATCACCAACAGCGCACCGCCCGCGCCTTGAGGAGACGAACGATGAACGACGTGGTCCACCAAAGAGCGACATTCACCCGCATGGAAGCCAGCACGCAAGGCGACTGGCAGAAGATCGGCGCCGAGTTCATGCCGTTCGCGCGCCAGTTGCCCGACCGGCTGTTGGCGCACCTGAAGGTGCTCGAAGGCGACTACGGCGGCTTTCCGGTCGATCGCTACACGCACTCGCTGCAAACCGCGACGCGCGCGTTGAATGCGGGCCGCGATGAAGAGTATGTGGTCGCCGCGCTGTTCCACGACATCGGCGACACGCTCGGCACGTTCAATCACTTCGACATCGCCGCGGCGATCCTGAAGCCCTTCGTCAGCGCCGAGAACCTCTGGATGGTGCAGCACCACGGCATCTTTCAGGGCTACTACTTCTTCCACCACATCGGTCTCGACCGCAACCTGCGCGACCAGTTCAGGGGCCACGCGCACTTCGAGCGCACGGCCGAGTTCTGCGACCTTTACGACAACCCGGCGTTCGACCCGAAGGGCGAGACTTTGCCGATGAGCGAGTTCGAGCCGATGGTGAGGCGCGTGTTCGCGCAGCCGAAGAACAGCATTTATTTGGCTTCCACCGCCGTTTCGGGCGCCGAAGCCACCACCGCCTAAATCCAAGGAGATAGACATGACCAGCGCCGTGATCGTTTCAACCGCCCGCACACCCCTCGCCAAGAGCTGGAAGGGTGCCTTCAACATGACGCACGGCGCCACGCTTGGCGGCTTCGCCGTCAAGGCCGCGGTCGAGCGCGCCGGCATCGACGGCGCCGAGGTCGACGACGTGATCATGGGCTGCGCCACGCCCGAAGGCGCGACCGGCGGCAACATCGCCCGCCAGATCGCGCTGCGCGCCGGCCTGCCCATCACCACCAGCGGCATGACCGTGAATCGCTTCTGCTCGAGCGGCCTGCAGACCATCGCGATGGCCGCGCAGCGCATCATCGCCGGCGAGTCGGATGTGCTGGTCGCCGGCGGCGTCGAGAGCATCTCGTGCGTGCAGAACGAAGCCAATCGCCACATGGGCGCCGACCCGTGGCTGGTCGAGCACAAGCCCGAGATCTACTGGAACATGCTGCAGACGGCCGAGCAGGTCGCCAAGCGCTACAAGATCGGCCGCGAGCGCATGGATCAATACGGCGCCGCGAGCCAGCAGAAGGCCGCCGCCGCGCTCGAAGCCGGCAAGTTCACCGACGAGATCATCGCGTGCACCGTGACGACCGGGTTCGCCGACCCGGTGCTGGGCCTGCGCACGAAAGAGGTCACGATCAAAAACGACGAAGGCATCCGCGCCGGCACCACCTACGACGGCATCAAGGACCTGCGCTCGGCCCTGCCCGGCGGCCTGATCTCGGCCGGCAACGCCAGCCAGTTCAGCGACGGCGGCGGCGCCTGCGTGCTGATGAACGAATCGCTCGCCTCCAAGCGGAACCTGAAGCCGCTCGGCCGCTTCCTCGGCTTCGCGGTCGCCGGCTGCGAGCCTGATGAAATGGGCATCGGCCCGATCTACGCGGTGCCCAAGGTGCTGAAGAAGCTCGGTCTGACCGTCGCCGACATCGACCTGTGGGAACTGAACGAAGCCTTCGCAGTGCAGGTGCTGTATTGCGCCGACACGCTCGGCATCCCGATGGACCGGCTCAACGTCAACGGCGGCGCGATCGCGGTCGGCCACCCGTACGGCGTGTCGGGCCAGCGCCTGACCGGCCACGCGCTGATCGAAGGCAAGCGCCGCGGCGCCAAGAAGGTGGTCGTGACCATGTGCATCGGCGGCGGCATGGGCGCGGCCGGCGTGTTCGAGGTGCTCTGAGCGGCACACGTCGCATGGACCTTCTGCGCACGCCCGACGCGCGTTTCGAAAGCCTCCCCGGCTTTCCGTTCGCGCCGCACTACCTTGACGATCTGAAAGGGTCTGACGGCGCGCGCGTGCATTACCTCGACGAAGGTGACGCGGCGGCGCCGGTGACAGCGCTGTGTCTGCACGGGAACCCGTCGTGGAGCTATCTGTATCGGCACATGCTGCCGGTGTTCACGGGCGCCGGCCTGCGCGTGGTCGCGCCCGACCTGATCGGATTCGGGCGCTCCGACAAGCCGGTCGATCCGGCCTGGCACACGTTCGAGCGCCATCGCGACATGCTGCTGCGCCTCGTCGAGCGACTCGACCTGCGCAACATCCTGCTCGTGTGCCAAGACTGGGGCGGCCTGCTCGGTCTGACCTTGCCGATGGCGATGCCCGAGCGTTTCACGCGGCTGCTGGTGATGAACACAGGCCTGGGCACCGGGGAGCTGACCGAGGGCTTTCGCCAGTGGCGCACGTATTCCAATGGCCAGCTCGACCTGCCGGTGGGTCGCGTGATCCAGCGCGGCAAGTCCGACATGAGCGCGGCTGAAGTGGCGGCATACGACTCGCCGTTTCCCGAACCGCGCTACAAGGCGGCGCTGAAGGCATTCCCGAACATGGTGCCCGATGGTGCCGACGCGCTCGGCGCGGCGTTGAGCCGCGAGGCCGCCACGTTCTGGCGCACGCGCTGGAATGGCGAGAGCTTCATGGCGATCGGCATGAAGGATCCGGTTCTGGGCGCGGCGCCGATGCGCGCGCTGCAGGCGGCGATCCGCGGCTGCCCGGCGCCGATGGAGGTGGCTGAAGGCGGCCACTTCGTGCAGGAGTGGGGTGCGCCGATCGCTGCCGCCGCGCTCGCGCGTTTCTGGCCAGTCCCGCCGACGCCCAGAACAAATTCAATGGATTCAAGATGAGCTACCGACAGACACTCGACTTCCTGCTCTACGACTGGCTGAACGTCGAGGCGTTGCAGCAGCGCCCGCGCTTCGCCGATCATTCGCGCGAGACTTTCGCGTCGGTGATGGACACCTGCGAACGCATGGCGCGCGAGAGGTTCGCACCGTTCAATCGCCAAGCCGACACAGAGGAACCGCGCGTGGTGGTCGATCATGGCGGCGAGCGCGTTCACCTGCCGCAGGCGAGCCATGACGCGGGCCGTGCGTACGCCGAATCGGGCATGCTCGCGGCCGCACAAGACTACGAGATCGGTGGCATGCAGCTGCCCTGCGTCGTGCAGATGGCGGCGAACAGTTTCCTCGCACGCGCCGGCGGCAACGTCGCCGGTGGCGCGATGCTGACCAGTGGCAACGCGAACCTGCTGATGGTGCACGGCACGCCGATGCAGCAAACCGTGTTCGCGAAGCAGGAGTTCGCCGGCCGCTTCAGCGGCACGATGTGTTTGAGCGAGCCGCAGGCCGGCTCGAGCCTCTCGGACGTGGCCACGCGCGCAACGCCCGATGGTGTCGATTTCGAGACCGATCCGCTTGGCGCGCGCTATCGCCTGCGTGGCAACAAGATGTGGATCAGCAACGGCGAGCACGAGCTGACCGAGAACATCATCCACCTCGTGCTGGCGAAGATTCCCGGGTCGGATGGCAAGCTGATCGCCGGCACGCGCGGCATCTCGCTGTTCATCGTGCCGAAGAAGCTGGTGGGCGCCGACGGCGAGCCGACCGGTGAACGCAACGATGTCGCGCTCGCCGGCTTGAACCACAAACTCGGCAACCGCGGCATCCCGAACACGTTGCTGAACTTCGGCGAAGGCAAGTACCCGGTGCGCGGCCGCTCAGGGGCGATCGGCTACCTCGTCGGCAATCCGCACGAAGGCCTGCGCTGCATGTTCCACATGATGAACGAGGCGCGCATCGCGGTCGGTATGGGCGCCACGATGCTGGGCTATGCGGGCTATGAAGCCTCGCTCGAATACGCGAAGAACCGGCCGCAAGGCAGGCCCGCGGGAGTCGGTGGCAAGGATGCGTCGAAGCCGCAGGTGCGCATCATCGAGCACGCCGACATCAAGCGCATGCTGCTGGCGCAGAAGAGCTACTGCGAAGGCGCGTTGGCGTTGGAGCTGTACTGTGCGCAGCTCGTTGACGAGCTGCGCAGCGGCACGCCGGAAGCCAGCGCCGAGGCCGCGTTGATGCTCGAGATGCTGACGCCGATCGCGAAGAGCTGGCCGAGCGAGTGGTGCCTCGAAGCCAACAGCCTTGCGATCCAGGTGCACGGCGGCTACGGCTACACGCGTGACTTCCCGGTCGAACAGTATTGGCGCGACAACCGCCTGAACATGATCCACGAGGGCACGCACGGCATCCAGGCGCTCGACCTGCTCGGCCGCAAGGTGGTGATGCAAAGCGGCGCCGGGCTGGAATTGCTCGCGAGCAAGGTCGGCGCGACGATCGCCCGGGCGCGAACCGTGCCGGCGCTGGCCGAGCAAGCCGACGCCCTGACCGCGGCGCTGAAGCATCTCGGCGCCGCGACAAAGGCCGCGTGGTCCACCGGCAACCCGGACGAAGCGCTCGCCAATGCGACGCCGTACCTGCAGGCCTTCGGCCATGTCGTGCTGGCGTGGGTCTGGCTCGATGTCGCGCTGTGCGCGCAGCCGAAACTCGCGAATGCGACCGCAGATGACGTCGCGCTGCTGCAAGGCAAGCTCGCCGCCTGCACCTATTTCTTCAGCTACGAGTTGCCGAAGATCGGCGCGTGGCTGAAGGTCGTCGAGACGCGCGATCCGACCTGCCGCACGATGGACGAGGCGTGGTTCTGATGAGCACCGCCAAGCGCATCCAGAAGTGGAGCTGGATCCTGATCTACCTCGGCATGGTCCTGCTCGCGCTCGGCCTGTCGGTGCAGCGCAGCGACGCCGCTCTCGGCTGGGGCATCGCCGCGTCCGGCATCGCGCTGATCTGGGTCGGCATCGTGCTGATCTGGGTCCGCTCCCGCATGAAAAATACGAAGGAAACACCATGAGCACACCGATCCGGAAACTTTTCGACCTGACCGGCAAGACCGCACTGATCACCGGCGGCTCGCGTGGCCTCGGGCTGCAGATGGCGCACGCGCTCGGCGAGGCCGGCGCGAAAATCATGCTGAGCTCTCGCAAGGCCGAAGATCTGGAGCAGGCCGCGGCCGAGCTGCAATCGGCCGGCATCGACGCGCGCTGGATCGCCGCCGATTGCTCGAAGGAGGAAGACACGCGCCGCCTCGCCGACGAGACGCTGGAGCGCCTCGGCGCGATCGACATCCTTGTCAACAACGCCGGCGCGAGCTGGGGCTCGCCGGCCGAAGACCACCCGGTGGCGGCGTGGGACAAGGTAATGAACCTGAACGTGCGCGGCTACTTCATTCTGGCGCAGCAGGTCGCGCGCATCGCGATGATCCCCAAGCGTCGGGGCTCGATCATCAACATCGCGTCGATCGCCGG
>JANXVK010000251.1 GCA_025351675.1 Rhizobacter sp. | reverse complement strand
TCTCACGATGGACCACTCGGCCGGCGCCTTCATCTTCGACGCGAAGGGCAACGTGCGGCTGTTCGAGCGCTACGGCGCCGGGGCAGAAGGCTTGACGGCCGACGTGAAGGCGCTGATCGCGCAGGGCTGAAAATGGGGTGCGCGCGCCCACCCGTCGGGCGGGTGCTCGGCCCGCGGGGGCCACGAAGTGGGACTCTTCGTGGCCCTTGGAGCGGCCCAGCACTGGGCCGAGTGCGTATCAGACGCTCTCGGCCAGCGCCTTGCGCATCTTCTTCATCGCCGCCACTTCGATCTGGCGGATGCGCTCAGCACTGACGCTGTACTCGGCCGCGAGGTCGTGCAGGGTCATGCCGCCCGAACTGTCGTCGTTGACCTTGAGCCAGCGCTCCTCGACGATGCGGCGGCTGCGCGCGTCGAGCGCATCGAGCGCCAGCGCAATGCCGTCTCCGGCGAGCCAGTCGCGCTTGCGCGCTTCGAGCACGCGCGTCGGTTCGCTGTTCTCGTCGGCCAGATAGGCGATCGGCGCGAAGCTGGTTTCTTCGCTGTCGTCGGTCTGCGGCTCCAGGGCCACGTCACCGCCCGACAAACGCGTTTCCATCTCCAGCACTTCTTCGCGCTTGACGTTCAGGTTGCGGGCGAGCGTGTCGACCTCGCCTTGCGTCAGCGTGTTGCGGTGCGTGTCGCCGCTCTGCGCGTCATCTTTCAGGCTCTGCTTCATCGAGCGCAGGTTGAAGAACAGCTTGCGCTGCGCCTTGGTCGTCGCGACCTTGACCATGCGCCAGTTCTTCAGGATGTACTCGTGGATCTCGGCCTTGATCCAGTGCATCGCGTAACTGACGAGGCGCACGCCCTGATCCGGGTCGAAGCGCTTCACGGCCTTCATCAGACCGACGTTGCCTTCCTGGATCAGATCGCCGTGCGGCAGGCCGTAACCGAGGTACTTGCGCGAGATCGACACGACCAAGCGCAGGTGCGAGAGCACGAGCTTTCCGGCCGAATCGAGGTCGCCGGTGGCGCGCAGCTTGGTCGCGAACGCGACCTCTTCCTCGTGCGTCAACAGCGGCACGCGGTTCGCCGCGGTGATGTAGGCATCGAGGTTGCCGAGCGACGGCACCATCGCCCAAGGGTTGCGGACGCTGAGGGCCGCGGTGGCCGGGGAGGTGTTCAGAGGCAGGTTCATGGAGAGTTCAGACACGCCGACTCCTTTCAAGTTCCGCGGATATTAGCACTCGGTCGGTGGGAGTGCTGATTGCGCGGTGCTATCGGCGCGATTGCCGGGTGGACGCATCTCACGCTGCGCCGCGTAAAGTTTTGCAGGTTAGCAAGCGCTGACAATCGAACGGCTCGGGCGGGGCGCCGCGCGCCGGTCTACAGTCCCGGGATGAACTCGATGCCCGACCCCGATCCGATCGAAACCAAAGAGTGGCACGACGCCTTCGCGGCGCTGGTCCAGGCCCACGGCCCGCAGCGCGCCCGGCAGATCCTCGACGGGCTGGCCGAACTGGCCCGCCAGCAGCGCATCGGCTGGGCGCCCGAACTCGCCACGCCGTATGTCAATACGATCGCGGTCGACGCGCAGCCGGCGTATCCGGGCGATCTCGCGGTCGAGGAGCGCCTGGCTTCGCTGATGCGCTGGAACGCGCTCGCGATGGTGGTGCGCGCGAACCACTCCTACGGCGAGCTCGGCGGTCATATCGCCAGCTACGCGAGCGCAGCCGATCTGTTCGAGGCCGGCTTCAACCACTTCTTCCACGCCCGCACCGAAGCGCACGGCGGCGATCTGGTGTTCTTTCAGCCGCACAGCGCACCGGGGGTCTATGCGCGTGCCTACCTCGAAGGTCGGCTGAGCGAAGACGACCTGACCTATTACCGGCAGGAGCTCAGTGCGCCGGCGTTCACGCAAGGCCAAGGCGCGCGCGGCCTGAGCAGCTATCCGCATCCGACCCTGATGCCGGATTTCTGGCAGTTCCCGACCGGCTCGATGGGCATCGGGCCGATCAGTTCGATCTACCACGCACGCTTCATGCGCTACCTCACCGACCGGCGATTGCTCGATTGCAGCGCGCGAAAAGTGTGGGGCGTGTTCGGCGACGGCGAGATGGACGAGCCCGAGTCGATGAGCGCATTGACCTTGGCCGCGCGCGAGAAGCTCGACAACCTCGTCTGGGTCGTCAACTGCAACCTGCAGCGCCTCGACGGCCCGGTGCGCGGCAACGGCCGCATCATCGACGAACTGGAAAAACTGTTTGCCGGTGCCGGCTGGAACGTCATCAAACTGGTGTGGGGCAGCGACTGGGATGGCCTGTT
>JANXVK010000219.1 GCA_025351675.1 Rhizobacter sp. | reverse complement strand
GTCTGCGGGTCGGCGAGCAGGTCACGCGCGGTCGCCGGCCCGCAGACCTCCGGCGGGCTGCTGGTGAGCTGCGCGCCCGACGCGGTGGCCGAGGTGCTGCGGCACTTCGCGGACGGCGGGTTCGACCAGGCCGCGGTGATCGGCCGCATCGAGGCGGGCGCGCCCGGACTGCGCGTGACCGCCTGACCCGCGCGGCACGGCATCGATGCAAGACATCCTGATCAATTGGGCGCCGCAGGAGACGCGGGTGGCGATGGTCGAGAACGGGGCGGTGCAGGAGCTGCACGTCGAACGCGCGCTGGAGCGCGGCCTGGTCGGCAACGTCTACGCCGGCAAGGTGGTGCGGGTGCTGCCGGGCATGCAGTCGGCGTTCATCGACATCGGGCTGGAGCGCGCCGCGTTCCTGCATGTGGCCGATGTGCAGGTAAACGGCGTGGTGCCCAGAGGCAGCGCTGGTGGCGCGCCACGCGGCGACCAAGCCGGCAACGGCGTGCCGCAGACGCCGATCGAGCGCCTCGTGTTCGAGGGCCAGACGCTCACCGTGCAGGTCATCAAGGACTCGATCGGTACCAAGGGCGCGCGGCTGTCGACGCAGATCAGCATCGCCGGCCGGCTGCTCGTGTTCTTGCCGCAGGACGACCACATCGGCATCTCGCAGAAGATCGGCTCGCACGAGCTGCGCGAGCAACTGCGCGCGCGCATGGGCGCGCTCGCGCAGGTGCCCGAGGGTGCGGGGCCGCAGGGCGGGTTCATCCTGCGCACCAACGCCGAAGAGGCGACCGACGCCGAACTCTCCGACGACATCCGCTACCTGCGCAAGACTTGGGCCGCGGTGCGCGACAAGAGCTTCAAGTCGCCGCCAGGCAGCCTGCTGCACCAGGACCTGAGCCTGGTCGAACGCGTGCTGCGCGACCTCACGCACGACGCCACGCAGGCGGTGCGCATCGACTCGCACATCCAGTTCGAGGCGCTGCGCAAGTTCGGCGAGGAGTTCACGCCGACCTCGGTCGCCAAGCTCGAACACTATGCCGGCGAGCGCCCGATCTTCGACCTGTTTAACATCGACGAAGAGATCGCGCGGGCGCTGACGCGGCGCGTCGATCTGAAGTCGGGCGGCTACCTGATCATCGACCAGACCGAGGCGCTCACCACCGTCGACGTGAACACCGGCGGCTTCGTCGGCGCGCGCAACTTCGACGATACGATCTTCAAGACGAACCTCGAAGCCGGCCAGGCGATCGCTCGCCAGCTGCGGCTGCGCAACCTCGGCGGCATCATCATCATCGACTTCATCGACATGACGCGCGAGGAGCACCAGACCGCGGTGCTCGCCGAGTTGCGCAAGCAGCTCGCGCGCGACCGCACCAAGATCACGGTGAGCGGCTTCACGCAGCTCGGGCTGGTCGAGATGACGCGCAAGCGCACGCGCGAATCGCTCGCGCACATGCTGTGCGAAGTCTGCCCGGTGTGCGAGGGGCGCGGCCAGGTCAAGACGCCGCGCAGCGTGTGCTACGACATCCTGCGCGAGATCCTGCGCGAAGCGCGTCAGTTCAACCCGAAGGAGTTTCGCATCGTCGCTTCGGCAGCCGTGGTCGAGATGCTGCTCGACGAAGAGAGCCAGCACCTCGCGGGCTTGTCGGACTTCATCGGCAAGCCGATCTCGTTGCAGGCCGAGCCGCTGGGTTCGCCGGAGCAGTACGACATCGTGCTGCTGTGACCGTCTGACCGCAAGGCACTACTGCCTCACCGCGAGACGCATCAGGCTCGCCACGGCTGCGAACGCCGCGAATCCAGCCCCGAGCCAGAGTGCGTAAGTCGACCCTTGCAGGCCGGCGAGGCTGAAGCAGAAGGCAGTCAGCGCCGCACCGATCGCCTGACCGAGCAGGCGCGAAGTCGCGATCGTGCCGCTAGCGCCACCGGCGCGGTTCGGTGGTGCGGCCGACATCAGCGCGCGCAGGTTCGGCGACTGGAAGAAGCCGAAGCCGGCGCCGCAGATCGTCATGCGGATGCAGATGTCGAGCACGCTCGGATCGGCCGGCAGCAGGGCCATCGAGGCCATGCCGATCGCGAGGACCGCGAGACCGACGCCGCCGAGGATCGCCGGCGGGTACTTGTCGGAAAGCCGGCCCGCCAGCGGCGCCGCGAGTGCGACGACGATCGACCACGGCGACATCAAAAAGCCGGTGTCGACCTGGTTGCGGTGCAGCACGCCCTCGAAGTAGAACGGCAGAGAAACGAAGGCGAGTCCCTGCGCACTGAAGGTGCAGACCGAGGTCAACGACGAGAGTGCGAACGCCGGCCGGCGGAACAGATCGACCGGCAGGATCGGCGTGGCGCTGCCGCGCTCGCGCTTGATCAGCAGCGCGCCGAACACGACGGCGACGACAAGTGCGCCGGCCCACCAGCTCACCGGTTCGCGCTGCGCGGCCGAACTCAGCGCAAGAATCAGCGCAGTGAACGCCACGACGTTCAGCACCGCGGCGACCGTGTCGAAACGATGCGCGCCGCGCGGCGATTGCGGCAGCGACG